>DATIYI010000440.1:0-45272 GCA_035517695.1 Streptosporangiaceae bacterium | reverse complement strand
ACGGGCCGCGGCAACCGGTCCAGGTCGCTGTGAGGCAACGTGTCAGGAGGTCATCGTGTCGCAGGTCCGGGTGCACAACTTCTCGGTGTCGCTGGATGGGTTCGGCACCGGTGAGGGGCAAAGCCTGGAGGCTCCGTTTGGGCATGCGGGAACCCGGCTGCACGAGTGGTTCTTCCCGACTCGTACGTTCCGCGCCATGCAGGGCCAGCCCGGCGGCAGCACCGGCATCGACGACGCTTTCGCCAGCGCCTGGGAACCGGGCATCGGCGCCGAGATCATGGGGCGGGGCAAGTTCGGCCCGCACCATGGACCCTGGCCGGACCAGGAGTGGACCGGATGGTGGGGAGACAACCCGCCGTTCCACACCACGGTCTTTGTTCTCACCCACCATCCCCGGCCTTCCGTCCGGATGAACGGCGGTACCACGTTTGACTTCCTCGACGCCAGCCCTGCCCAGGCGCTTGCGCAGGCGCGCAAGGCCGCCGCTGGCGGGGATGTCCGCATCGGCGGCGGCCCGGCCACCATCCGCCAATTCCTGGCCGCCGGCCTGATCGACTACGCGCACATTGCCGTGGTGCCGATCGTGCTGGGCCGCGGGGAGCGGCTCTGGGACGGGCTGGAGGGGCTGGAAGACCGTTTCCAGATTGAGGCCGTGAACAGCCCTAGCGGCGTCACCCACGTCACCCTTAGCCGACGGTAACAGCCGGCAGCATGGCAGGGCAGGAGGCAGGGCGACGGCCAAAGCCGTTCAGCACCTCATGATCGTTTGCAGTGGGCGATCTGGGCGGCGGCGTGAAAGCGCAGGGCAGCGGCGATGCTGGCACGGCCGGCCAAGCACAAGCTGGTCAAACTAGCCAAGGCTTGTTTCCCCCAGCCGCGAGCCGAACAGCCGTTCGGGCGCGGTGACGATAGTCACTCTGGCGATCCAGGTTGCCGCCCAGATCGGCGGCGATGCGCGCGGCTGCTACTGGAGTGTCGGCCACGCTCTGCGATCGGCGTCGCGCGGGACGCGCGCCGCGTCGGCGCAAATGACACGAACCGCGATGAGGGGGCTTGGCGCCGAAAGCGTGAGCAGGTCAGCAGCTACAGGTTCAGCAGCCCGCGCGCGGGATCGCCGTTCGACGGCAGCCACCTGTGGATCACGAACGACGGCGGCAATTCGGTGACCGAGGTTGATCGGACGGGTCACTGGTGCGCACTCCCGGCGGCTACTACAGATTCAGTGGCCCGTCCAGAGCTGGCGGCAGTCCGCCCGACCCAGGCCTGCCTTACATGCCTGAAGCACCCGGCTCGGGTCCCGGAGCGATTTCCGTGAACTCACAGGCGCACGATTGGCGGGCGTGCAAACAGCTCCGCCAGCCTGATCCGCCGCCGCCCGAGACCAGTGAGGTGGCCGAACTCGCTGATCTCCAGCACCTGGCTGGAGCACCCGGATTTAGCCCACCCATCCGACGGGAAGAGGTTCTGCCTGCAACGATAGCGACAGGGAGGTCAGGCCGTACTCGTCCTCCCAGGCGGCGTTCGCTGACTTGCGGGGCCGGAAGCTCATGCCCGATCCGGGCAACCGTGGGCATCGCAGCCATCTCAACTGAGACCAGTTGTGGCCCAAAACTGAGACCACGCGCCTGCTAAGCGGCATGGCCCAAGCACCGCGCAGTCACATCGTAGCAGGCCAGAGCGGTGGAGGTGGGATTTGAACCCACGGAAGGGTTGCCCCTTCACACGCTTTCGAGGCGTGCGCCCTCGGCCACTAGGCGACTCCACCGCCCGAGAGCCTACCCGACCCACCGCCGCACACCGTAGCCGGCCCACGTCAGCACCTCGCCGTACCTGCCCAGGTCGCCCGGCGCGTGGGTGGGGTCTGTAAGCCTCCACCACGCCGCGGGCCGCCAGCGAGTGATCTTGACGGCCGGGATTGAGCTGACCGGCGGCCTCCCGAAAACCGCGCCGGACCTGGCCATGACAGGCGGCGCCCGTCCGTTACCACGGGGTGGTGCTGGATTTCGCCACCCGGACGGTTCTGCCACCGGCGGTCACCAGCCAGGGCTCCCTGCCGCCTGCCCACTGGGGACCCAGTCCCGAATCAGCGGAGTCTTCCTTGACTCTGCTGGCACACGATGGGCCTAGGGTGCCGGAATCGGCACCCTATGGCCCATCGTGTGCCATCCCCGCGCGGAGCACGGCACATGACGTCCACCAAAAGATCTGCGCGGTCGCAAAGCGACACACCGCCCGCGAGTTCTACCGGCCTCGGCGGGCGGCACGCAGACGTCAGCCTCCGCCACCGCGATCGGCCCATCAGGGCGATCGAGTCTTACCGACCACTACGACATGCGGCGGGCGACGAAGAAGTGACGCAGCAGCGCGCCACACTCGGCCGCGAGTACGCCGCCGACGATCTCGGGATGGTGGTTGAGGCGGCGATCACGCACGACATCCCAGAGCGAGCCCACCGCTCCAGCCTTGGGATCAGCGGCGCCGTACACCAGCCTGTCCACCCTCGCGAGCGTCGTCGCCCCGGCGCACATCGTGCACGGTTCGAGTGTCACTACCAGCGTGCAGCCGGTCAGCCGCCAGTTTCCGATCACCCGGGCGGCGGCCCGCATGGCGACAAGCTCCGCATGTGCCGTGGGGTCGCCGTCCGCCTCACGCCTGTTGCAGGCCTTCGCGATAACTGTTCCCGCTGCGTCGAGGACGACCGCACCCACCGGGACATCGGTTCCTCCCGCCCGGCTGGCTTCGGCAAGCGCGAGCCGCATGGCGGGCTCGAAGGCCGCCGGGTAGCCTGCCGTCGGTTCCGGCCCTTCACCCCCAGCACTGGCGGGGTCAACCCCGCCGACGGAGTCAGCCGAGCGCGACATCGAGGGCCCGTTCGAGCGCCGGCGCGAACCCGAGCCGCCCGGCGAGGCTCGCGAGTACCTCATCTGGATAAAGGTCCAGGTCACCGGCGAGAGCGCCAAGTTCCATCTCGTCCACCCCGAGGTCGGCGAAGATCGACAGATCGCCGGCCGGCAGCACCTGGTCGAGGTCCTCGTCGTCGGGCACCGGGATGTCCAGATGGTCGAGAACCTGGCGGGCCAGGGGCCACTCCACCGCGGCGGTGACGTCAGAAAGGAAGACCGACACCTGGCCGCCAATGACTCGCAACGCGACAAAGAAGTCGTCGCCGATCGCGGCAAGCCCTATGGTCCCGCCGATGCTCGGCTGCTGGCGCAGTGCGTGGATCAAGCCATCGAGGTCAGCCGTGACCGCCACCGGGAGGACTTCTGCCTCCCAGATGTCGTCTTCACGGTAGACCACGACCGCGAAATCGGTCGTGTCCCCATCAGTCATCGCCGGCCCACCACCGCATCGCTCACGGGGGAATGTTGCCAGATTCATGTCGCGGCCGTCTCGTCGCCTCTCAAACAGCAGCAGCGAACCGTAGCAGGGGCCCAGCCGTGCTCCTGCGGCTCCAACGCGGACTCCAGGACAAGGCCGCGCTCCGCCTGGCCGAGGCGGCTTGCTTCCCGTGCGGCTCCTGGGGCTCCTGTGGCACATGCAGTGGCCCACCCGCGTATGTGCGAGTACACCCGTCCCGCCCGCAACATCGAGCCACTCCCGCGCGAGCTCGGCTCGATGTGGCTGCCTGCGGCCTCCCGCTAAATCGAGCTCGTCAAGGCGCGCCCGCAGGCGTTCGCGCCAGCTACACTCTGCGCGATGCGCCGCGGTTGAATGGATGCGCCACCCTTGACGGCCATTGACCGCCATCACGTGTTGTCACCATCTAAGGCGGATCCAGGTCACTCTTGGGTAATAAGGGCTCTAAGTGCTTCGAAGTCCTTGAGTTCTGCTTGATACCGGAACATCCTGGTACGGGCGTAGGTCGGTGTGACGCAGAGGAGCGTTACAAACAGTTACTTTGTGATTACCTTATGCATGCTACGATGACTACCAGGGCGACAGAGCAAGGTGAGGTCGCCTCTCCTGTCGGGGCTTCTGGCCTGCGGCGGGCCAAACTGAACAGATTTTGACCCTAACGGACGCCTGTGTCAGTTAGGGACATTACGTTGCCGACACGCCCAGTGACCATTGGTCCAAATGTCACGTTGAGCTAAGCTGTTGTCATTGGTTGGTCAGCAGCCGTACGCACGGGAGGCGAGTGCCCGATGAAGAAGTACCTCGGATGGGCGGCGATTGCCTTCGTACTGTTCTTCCTGTTCACCAACCCCACCGGCGCCGCAACCATCGTGGATAACGTGCTTCACGGCCTTAATACCGCGGCCCATTCGCTGTCAACATTCGTCACCTCGCTCTGAGCTGAGATGATATGAGATGAGGCTGATCACGCCGGGCGACAACGCGCCGGCGTCGGTCAATAAGCACCTGCTCCCGACGGAGCACCAAGTCATCAGCGTCCGCTTTCATCCCGCGGTCCTCCTCGGCCCCATCGCCTTGGTTCTCGTTGGTCTGATAGCCGCCGGGCTGCTCAGTGGCGTTGTGCACGGCAACGGCACCGCTCTCGACATCATCTGGCTGGGCTGGGGCGTTCTCCTGTGCTACCTGATCTGGAAGGTAGCCAACTGGTCGGTTGACTACTTCGTCGTCACATCGGCGCGGATGCTTACCGTGACTGGGCTCGTAACCCGCAAGGTGGCGATGATGCCACTGACAAAGATCACCGACATGAGCTTCTATCGTTCGGCAAGAGGCCGCCTGTTCGGATACGGTAAATTCATCGTGGAATCTGCGGGGCAGAACCAGGCTCTGGACAATGTGGACTTCATCCCCTATCCGGATCAGCTCTACCTCGAAGTGTGCGGCCTGATCTTCCCGAGCAAGAAGGACGAGGGCGACGACTGAACGCCCTCCCCGCCGAACGTGGTGTCACCCCTTCCCCGGGGTTCGTGCGGCCGGACGCCGCTGCGCAGTAAGGTGCCGTCCGGCCGCACGAGCCTTTCCGGGCAAGGTCCGCTGTCAGGGCGTCCCGTGGATCTTTGGCGGCGCGGATCGGCGCCAAAGACAAACGACCGGGTCGTGGGCGGAACTGTCGTCGTTGCCGATAGCTCCATTGGCTTCCTCGAGACAAAGCAGGGCCTTGCCGATCGCCGCCTGAATCACCGCCCGCATCCCACCAGAAGTATGAGCGGCCCAGTGCGAGCGGCCCAGTGCGAGCGGCCCAGTGCGAGCGCCCCAGTGCGAGCGCCCCAGTGCGAGCGGCTCAGCGGAAGTTACGGCTGACCACGCTCCCGCGCGCAATGGCGGCCACGCGCAGCCGTTCGATGCGGGCAGCGACGAGGTTGATGGCGCCCTCGTTGCTTTCAAGGCGGCCATGCACGACAAGTGCGGCCGTATCCAGGGCACTGCGCCGGTAACGCGCCCAGACGGCGGGTGGGCAGATGACGTTGACCATGCCGGTTTCGTCTTCAAGATTGATGAACACCACGCCCCCTGCGGTCGGCGGCCGTTGCCGGTGGGTAACCAGCCCGCCGCAGGTGACATTGGTGCCCGGGGGAACGGTCTTGAGCGCCGCAGCGGGGGTAGCGTCCCGCTCCCCTAGCGCCGCCCGGATGTGGGCAATGGGATGCGTGCCTGACGTTCCGGTGGCCCACAGGTCGGCGAGGGTCTCTTCGACCGGGGACATGGCAGGCAATGGCGGTGCGGCCAGCCCGGGGGTGGTGTCGGGAAGCTGCCCACTGCGGGTGGAGGCGAGCGCTCCCGCCGCCCACAGCGCCGCGCGGCGGGAAAGGCCGAAGCAGCCGAAGGCCCCGGCGATGGCCAGAGCCTCCAGCGCCGCCACGGAAAGCCGGGTGCGCCGGGCGAAATCATCGAGATCCTTGTATGGGCGGCCCGCGGCAATTGCCTCGGCCTGCCCGCTGCCGAGGTTTCTTACCCCGGACAGGCCAAGCCTGATACCCGGCCGCCCGGTCGTCCGGCCCACGGTTTCGAGGGTGGCAAGGGCGTCACTCGCGTTGATATCCACCCCGCTGACCTCAACTCCGTGGTGGCGGGCGTCGGTGATCAACGTAGCCGGTGAGTAGAAGCCCATCGGCTGGTTGCGCAGCAGGGCAGCGGTGAACGCGGCAGGGTAGTAGTACTTGAGCCAGGCACTGGCGTAAACCAGGTAGGCGAAACTGATCGCGTGTGACTCGGGGAACCCGTAGCTGGAGAACGCGAGGATCTTCTCGTAGATCTCCTCCGCCACCGCGCCGGGAATATCCCGGGCGGCCATCCCGTCCAGCAGGCGCTGGCGGAGTTCTTCGATGCGCTCGGGCGCGCGCTTGGCGCTCATCGCCTGGCGGAGCCTGTCCGCCTCGGCAGGGGAGAACCCGGCGCAGTCGATGGCGATCTGCATCATCTGTTCCTGGAACAGCGGGATCCCGAGCGTCTTGCCGAGGGCGCCGCGCATGGACTCGTGTGGCAGCGTCGCATCCTCATCGCCCCTGCGGCGGCGCAGGTATGGGTGGACCGAGCCACCCTGGATAGGCCCAGGCCTGATCAGGGCGACCTCGACGACCAGGTCGTAGAACTTCTCCGGCCGCAGCCGGGGCAGGGTGGCCATCTGGGCACGGGACTCGACCTGAAATACCCCGACCGTGTCGGCCTGCTGCAGCATATGGTAGACGGCGGGATCTTCCTGCGGGATCGAGTGCAGGTCCCACGTGTGGCCGTGGTGCTCGGCCACCAAGTCGAACGTGTCGCGCAGGCAGGACAGCATGCCGAGGCCCAGTAGATCGAACTTGACCAGGCCGGTGGCGGCGCAATCATCCTTGTCCCACTGCAGCACGGTGCGGCCAGGCATCCGGGCCCATTCCACTGGGCATACCTCGCCGACCGGCCGGTCACAGATCACCATCCCGCCCGAGTGAATGCCCAGGTGACGCGGCAGTCGCTGCATCTGCCCGGCCAGCTGAACCACGGCCTGCGGGATGCCGGCGTCGGATGGGACCGGCTCGCCCGGTCCTATCTGGTGTGACCAGGCGTCTTGCTGGCCGGGTGAGTGCCCGAGCGCCCGTGCCGCGTCGCGGAGCGCCATCCTGGGCTGGTAGGAGATGACGTTGGCGACCTGGGCGGCACGGTCACGGCCGTACTTGAGGTAGACGTACTGGATCACTTCTTCGCGGCGGCGATGCTCGATGTCCAGGTCGATGTCGGGTGGACCGTCACGGCCGGCCGAAAGGAACCGCTCGAACAGCAGGCCATGCCGGACTGGATCGACGCTGGTGATGCCAAGTGCGTAACAGACTGCCGAGTTAGCGGCCGATCCCCGTCCCTGGCACAAGATCTTTTCGTCCGTGCAGAATCTGACGATGTCATTAACGATCAGGAAGTAGCCCGCGAACCCGAGGCCCTCGATCACGTCGAGTTCACGTGCGATCTGCTGGTACGCCCCGGGCACCCGTTCGGTATCTGGCTGGCCGTAACGGTCAGGGACCTTCTCGGCAACCAGCTTGCGCAGCCACGACATCTGCGTGTAGCTCTCTGGAACCGGCCAGTCCGGCAGCCGAGGTGCGATCACCTCGAAGTTGAACGCGCATTCGCGTGCCAGTTCGACGCTGCGTGCGAAGGCGAGGGGAAACCGCGTCAGGCGCTGCGCCATTTCCACCCCGCTGCGGAGGTAGGCACTGCCGTACGCGGGCAGCCAGCCGTTCATCTCATCCAGGCTGGCCCGCGCCCGGACAGCCGCGAGTGCCTGGGCGAGCCGTGCCTGCGCGGGCGCCGCGTAGTGCACATTGTTTGACGCCACCACGCCCATCCCTGCCCGCATGGCCAGTTCGTACAGCGCGTCATTGCGCTCGTCATCGGCCGGCTGGTCGTGATCGATCAGTTCCACCATGACATTGCCGCGGCCGAACATCTCCGCCAGCTTGTACAGTTCGCTGAGTGCGGCTTCCGGCCCGCTGCCGGCGAGCGCGGCGGGGACCTGGCCCTTGCGGCAGCCGGTGAGCACCACCCAGTGGCCGCCGTGTGCGCTGGCGAGGGTGTCGACGTCGTAGCTTGGCCGCCCCTTTGCACCTCCGGTTAGCTGTGCGGCGCTGATCACCCGGCACAGTCGCCGGTAGCCCTCAGGGTCACGGGCCAGCACGAGCAGATGCCGGCCGACGGGGTCGGGATCTCCAGCCCGGGGGGATCCGGAGGGTCGGCCCCCCGGGCCGGCACCGTGGCCACCCGCCAGGTCCAGGCCGAGCTCGGCGCCGAAGATCGTGTCTATCCTGATGCCGGTCTCATCTTCGCTGCGGGCGGCAGCCTGGGCGAACTGGGCAGCCCCGTACATGCCATCGTGATCAGTGATGGCGAGCGCCGCTATCCCGCGCCTGGCCGCCTCCGCGACCAGTTCGGCCGGCTGCGATGCCCCATCCAGGAAGCTGTAAGAGGAATGGCAGTGCAGTTCCGCCCATGGCACCTGGTCCGTTTGCGGCGCCCTCGTACGACGTGGCAGGTGAGCGACCTGCCGGTAGTGCGCGGATTGGCCAGCGGCCCGCACGTCAGCAGGCGGCGCGCCAGCGGGCGGCGGCGCGCCAGCGGGCGGCGGTGCGTCAGCAGGCGGTGCGCCAGCGGGCGGTGCGCCAGTGGGCGGTGCGCCAGCGGGCGGCGGACCTGTGGACGGCCGATCAGTGGAGCGGGCACGCCAGGACAGGCGCCGCTCGAACTCATCCCAGGGGACCGGCGGGTTGTTCCAGCCCATGACTGGCGAACCCCCTCTCCTGCTTGATCACGTCAGGCGTCACCGGCATTCCAGGGCCCGGCGGTCAGTCATAGGTGGCCTCGATCATCCAACGGCCGCCTTCCACCACTGCCAGCCATGCGTCACCGTCGCTGGTGACCAGCTGGAACCTGGCCAGCCGCCTGGCCTGCGCCGGATCCCACCACTGTTCGTGAACAGGCCATGGCCCAGCCCAGGCGATGATCTCCCGCAGCGGTCCGCCGTCGATAGCAAGCCGGGCAGGTGGTGCGGATATGCCGGCACGTCCGTTAACTGTCACAGGTTCCCCCGACGCACAGGTCACGCTCGCGGGCAGCGGCACCGGGTAAACGGTGCTCGGGGACGGTGCGGGAATACGGCCTGGCCAAGGCCGGTCCGCGGGCAGCCTCGGAGTACGGCTGTCACCGAACGGCACCAGCATGACCTGATCACCTGGGCCGCGCCCGCCCGCAAGCACGGGGCGGGTCACCGCGCCATGGCCGAGCATGGACTGCACCCGGGTGGCAGCGCGCGCAACCCTGTTACTGACCAGGGCCTCACCCCACAATCCAAGCTGAGTGCCCTCATCTGGCACTATCTGATCCGGGATCAGGCGCAGCACCGTTATCCCGCGCCGCGAGCCATCGTTATCCGCATCATCGGCGGGCGGCCCACCGACCGGACGCCGCCCATCGCCGGGCTGCGGTGAATGCCCTCCAGCCGTCCGCCATCCGTCAAGTTGCCAGCGCACCCGCTCCGCCATCGCCAGCGAAGAAAGCAGCCCATCGTGCCGCCACAATCGCGAATAAGTCCGGCCGCCGGTGAAACTGACCTCCACCTCGACCCGGGCGCACGACAGCCCGCGTTCTGCCAGGTTTCCGAGCAGCCGGTCGGCAAGCGCCTTCCCCGCGAACACCACGGGCTCGGCCTGCAGCGCAGGCGGATCGAACTCCATCTCCGCGGACAGATCGGCGGACGGGGGCCGCGGTGCAAGCGGGCGGGGCTCCAGGCCCCTGGCCAGCCGATGCGCGATCGCGCCTACGTCGCCGAAGCGGGCAAGCACGTCCTGCGCCGGCAACACCGCGAAATCTCCCAGAGTATGTATACCGAGCTGGGCGAGCAGATTAGCCAGCTCCTGGTGCTCGAGTAGCCCGGTCGGATGCGGGGCAAGGAACCGCCGCGCCCCACCCGTCGGCACCACTACCCCGTCCCCGCCGGTGCGGGCGGCAAGCTGCGCGGCGAACATACCGTCCGCGATCCCGGTCCTGCAGGTGATCCCGCGACCCGTCACAGCCTCCGTAATCTTCTGCATGAGCGCTCTTTCGCCCCCGAAGTATCTAGCCGGGCCGCGAGCGCCGATCGCGCACATCCCTGGCCGCACCACCTCAACCCGTGGGCAGAATTCCTCCACTGTCGCCACCACGGGCTCGAACGCCCGCGCTTCCGCATTGATGTCCCTGGGCGCCGCGATCAGGACGGGACAATGGCGCTGCGCATCCCGCAGACGCTGCCCACGCCGGACTCCTGCCGCCCGTGCGGCCGCCGAGCACGCCACGACCAGGTTGGCCGCCACTACCACAGCCGGCGCCTCGGGACCCGCCCCCGCCACCACGACCGGCCAATCCGGGCACCACACCACGAGCACCCGCGATGGAACCCCGCGAGCCACGTCCACCCGTGCTCACCCCTGTCCGATCGCAACCAGTTCCGTTCCCTCTGCTCTCACCACCCGATCAGCCGTGGCTAGATCGGGCACGATCGGCTCAGCCGCGGCCAGCCCTGCCGCGGCCAGCCCTGCCCCGGCCAGCCCTGCCCCGGCCAGCCCTGCCCCGGCTGGCTCTACCGCGGCTGGCTCAGCCCCGGTCTGTTCTGCAATTGCCACGGCGCCGTCCGGGCCTGGCAGCCACCACCACTGCGCCCGTGGGCGGGCTCCGCTTCCCCTGCCGCCCGCGACTACCTGCACCCGCCGGCCCCGCAGGCGCCCGTGGCCAGTCCCTATCCCGATCCATTGGGGGCAGGCCGCACGAAGCCACAGGTTCGCCCCTTCGAAGGCAGCCACGCCGCCCACCACAACGAGCGCACCGCCGCCGCGCCGCGCGTGTGCCGCCAGGCGACGTGCCACCTGAGCGGACGGCCTGGCGGGCGGGCGCAGTAGCACCAGTTCACAGCCTTCGAGCAGGGCAGCAGCTACCTGCGGCCACCGCGATCCCGGGTCAGGCACCAGCAGCAGCCGGCTCACATCAACACCCGCGTCGACTGCCGCAAGCACGCCGAGCTGCGGCATCCCCACCACGGCACACCACGACCCAGCGGCCGACGCCCCCGCCGCTAGCATTAGGCAGAGCAATCCGGGCCGCTCCACCGCGACGACGGAACCACGCCGCAAGCCGCCCCCAGGCAGCAGGCCGCTCAGCGCGGGCAGCACCGGCAGCAGTTCCTCCCCTTGCTGCTCCGGTGTCAGCTCACGCAGGTGCGCGGATACCGTGGACACACTCATCACTATCGAACACGTATTCGATAAGTGTCAAGTCGTCCTGAGCCCGCCTTCCGTGGTTTGCGTCGGCGTCTGCCCAGGCCACGCGGACAACGCCGCCGTCGGCCCCGGGATGCCAGCCGCCGCGCCATAAGCCGTGGCGCAGTCAGGTCCATAACGGCTGCGCGCGAGATCCCGGCCCACGTCAAGGCCTTCGTTGCTGGGGGATATGACCGGGCCTGACGGCTACCTGATGAGCAAGTCTGCACCGAACGCGAGCGCCGCAAGCACGACGATGCCGAACATGCCGACCCAGACGAGGCCTGGCACACCGGTGAGACGCGCAAGTTCGTCGGCGTCGGTGGCGCGGAGGCCGCGCCGCCGGGTGCGCTGCAGCTCAACCACCGGCCGCACGGAGCCGAGCAGCAAAAACCACGCTAATGAATACGCGAACACGGCCTGGACCAGCGGGGACGCGAACCAGCACACGGCGAGGACGGTGAGGCCGGCCACCAGCACCGCGGCGAGGCCGTAGCCGTTCCGCATCGCCAGGGTCAGCGCTGCGAGCAGCACCAGGCTGATCAGCAGCATGGCGGCCGGGTGGCCGGCGGCAAGCAGGGCCGCGGCGCCGAGCCCGAGCAGCGAAGGCGCCGTGTACCCGGCGGCGGCCGTGCACATCATGCCCGGACCGGCCGGCTTGCCCGCGGAGATGGTCTCGCCCGCGGTGCTGCGGTGCAGCCGCACCCCGGCAAGCCGCCGTCCGGTCATGAGCGCTACGAGGGCGTGCCCGCCCTCATGCGCGATCGTCACGGCGTTGCGTGACACCAGCCAGGCCCGGCGCGGTGCCACCGCGGCAAGCGCGAGCAGGCCGCTGACGGCCACCAGCCAGCTTGGTGGCAGATGCTGAGCCGCAGCGAGACGGTGCCATATCACGCCAACCCCCGCCATGTTCACCTCGTCAAACTCGTCCCTGCGCAACGGCGGCACCTGAGGGCCGCGGCACGACTGGCTACCTGGCGACCCGGTGACACGACGCCTGCTCGACGCCGACCGGGCTTTGGGCACGGAAGGGCGCGGTTCTGGTGCATCGCCCGCTGAGGGCGATTCGGACAGGGCGTGGCCGCCATGTTCCGCATAGCGAGGGTAGGCCAGCCACCGGGATACTGGCGGGTGGCTGGGCAGATCCTCAGGAAACTAAGGGCCACGGGCCGGCTCGCAACGCAGGCCCATCGCCGGCTGCCCATCGTTGATGGGCTAGCCGCAGCGACCGCCTCCGGCTTTCTCCGGACGTCGCACCGCCGGAAGCTTGTTAGCATTTGGGCAGCGACGCCGAGCCGCCCGACTGTGCGGTCCGGTGTGCGGGGAGGTATCCGATGGGCTGGATCAAGGCGCTGGCGATTGGCGTGGCCGTCATCGTGGTCTTCAGCATGATCGGCGTCATCTTGCATCTGTTTTATCTGGCCATCGTGGCGATCGCTATCGGAGCCGTGGTCGCCCTGGTGCTCAAGGCACGCGGGCGGCTGCGCGCCGGGCGCGAAGAAAAGACCAGGAAGATCGAGGCGGAGCAGACCCAGGCGACGCTCACGCGGCGTCAGCTCGATGTGCGCGCGCAGGCGGTAAGGAACCAGCAGGACGTCGAGGACGAACTGGCCAGGCTGAAGCGCGAGATGGACTAGCGTCCTGCGCTGGAAATCTTCACCATATATTCAGCTAAGGAAAGTTCAGGATCTCCTCCGCGGTCGTTGTCCACACGAACGGCCGGGGATTCTGGTTCCAGGTCTCGATCCAGGCGCGGGCGTCTTTTGCCAGGGCCTGGAGCTCTTGTGAACGCCGCGGCGGATCAGCTGGTCGGTCAGGAACCCGAACCAGCGGGGACCTGGTTGATCCACGAGGACCCGGTGGGCGTGAAGTGCCGCTCGAACCGGGGGTGGCGCGCGAGCCAGTCCCGGATCGCCGGGGTCTTGTGGGTGGCCAGGTTGTCGCAGACCAGGTGCACGTCCAGGCCGGGCGACGCGATCAGGAACTTCTTGAACTCCACCGCGCGGTGCTGGCGGTGCAGCTCGGAGATCACCGTGCCGTCAGCGATGTCGAACGCGGCGAACAGGCTGGTCACGCCGTGCCCGGCGTAACCGTGGGTACGCCGTTCGGGCATGCCCGGCAGCACCGGCTGGGACCGGTCCAGGGCCTGCACGCCTGATTTCTCGTCCACGCGCACCGCCGCCTATCCGCTGGCGCAACCGACCGCCGCACCACCTCACGCAACCTGCCGCCGGACCTGAGCACGTCGGCCTGGAACGCCACACCCCGGCACCGCCACCCGACACCCGCCAGCAGGGTGCCGATCACGCGCCGTCTGCCCTCCTGCGGTCGCCTGTTGCGGATTCTGGCGCTCGCGGTGCAGGTTGGGACCAATAGCCCTGGGCTTAAACCGCGAGGCCAGGCAACCGTAGAGATGGCGAACGCGGCCACGCCGCGGGCCCGCCACCCGGCTTGTGCCGACGAGATGATCCCGAACCTCGGGTGGGATTTGCGATGAAGAAAACTATCGCAGGGATCGCCGCTTGTGGCGCTGCGCTGGCCGTCGGCGCGACCGCTGCGGCCTACCCAAGGCTGTGGCGGCGGCAGTGCCTGACCTGGGGCGCGACGGCCGACGAGGTCAACATGGAGATGCCTGGTGATGATCTCCTACCGAGACCCGACCTGCTCGCCACCCGCGGCATCACGATCGAGGCGCCGGCCCGCGCGGTCTGGCCGTGGCTGGTGCAGATGGGCAGTGGCCGCGCGGGCGCTTACACCTACGACTGGATTGAGAATCTGCTCGGCCTCGACATGCACAGCGCGGACCAGATCCTGCCGCAATTCCAGCAACTAAAGGCGGGCGACGTACTGCCGGCGGGTTCGACGGGCCCGGGCATGCAGGTGGAAATCCTCCAACCCGATCGCGCGCTCGTCGTGCGGTCCGAGGATGGTAACTGGGTGTGGGCGTTCTGCCTCTACCCGTACGGCGAGGTGACCAGGCTCATCAGCAGGAACCGCATCGCCGCCCCTGGCGCGTCCCTCTTCAGGCGCGCGTTCAACTTGGTTGTCATGGAGCCGGGCAGCCTGATCATGGAACGCAAGATGCTGCTCGGCATCAAGGAACGTGCCGAGCGCCTGGCGCGAGCGGGCGGCATCGACGCCACCGCCCGCGCTGTCCGGATGAGCTGACGTCTCGTCACTTCGCGGGCCCGAATACGGCCGCTGCGAAGCGGAACCGCCGGCTGCGCAGGCGATTCAGGCAAACCCGCGCTTGTGTCCGAAATTCGCACGATGGAACTTTGTAGTGATCAACTATCGATACCCATAGGGGATTCAGCTGTATATTCGACGGATCGTGACTCTTCAGTAACAATTTGGGGCATCCAAAAACCTATGTTTAGCCCCCTATACGTGGGTAAGTGCGGAGTCATGTCATCGGCCGGGAGATATGCCACCGCGCGCCACGGGCTGATCCCCGCGCGCGGCCTGCACGACACCAGGACACGAGTCCACGCCTGTCACAAAGCGAGAGCGGCCGCGATGACCTTGCTCACCCAGGAGGAGATGCGATGAAGACCGGAGCCCAGATAGGCCTCGCCGTCACGGCAGGTTATGTGCTCGGCAGATTCCACAAGATGAAGTGGGCGCTGGCACTCGCTGCCATGGGCGCGCGTAAGCGGCTCGGCGGCACGCAGGGAGAGTTGCTGCGGCAAGGGACGAAATTGCTCGGTTCGCCACCTGAGCTCAGCAAACTCACCGAAGACATGCGGGGGCGCCTCGTCGAGGCCGGCAAGGCCGCGGCCGTGGCGGCAGTCACCAAGAGAATCGACTCCCTCAGCGACAACTTGCGGGAGCGCAGCGACGTTCTCCGGACCGTGGGCAGCGCAACTGCAGCCGGCAACACCACAGCAGACGACGAGGGGCCCGTCGATGAGGCGGACCAGCAAAGCCCTGACCCCGTCGATGAGGCGGACGAACTCCGTGACACCAAAGGAGACGGCGCAGACAACTCGCGCCCTGCCAGGCAGGCGGACTCATCCCGCTCGCGCCAGTCGCCGGCGGAGCGAGAGGGCACGCAGCGGCCGCGTGGCGGATCGCGGGACAGCGCGGCATCAAGTCGTCCGCGCACCCGTGCCGAGTCGCCCGGGCAGGAAAGCCCGAGCCGGACCCGGCGCCACGGCGGCAGCGGTGAGGCTGAGAGTGAGGCTGCCGTACCGAGGGACAACAGGCGCGCACCGGATGGCAGGCCCCATAGCGGGCGGTCGGCCATCAGCAGGACCCAGGGAGGGCGTCGATGACTGAGCAAGCGGAGCAAGTCGCCAAAGGCGCGGGGCCGATTGGCGCCCTCGTCGCCGATCTGCCCACAGACCGGCTGATGAAGGAGTTCGAAGACTTCCTAGGCGCGGTCGCAGAGCGTGCGGTTGCCTTCGCGGCCGACAAAGTCGGTGGGGTCACCGAGCGCTTGACCGGATACGCGGAAAAGGGCGGCAGCCCGGCAGGCAAGGCCGCGGCAACAGGAGCGCGTGCGCTCGGCCAGGGTAAGTCGCCGGTGCGTGCGCTCATGACCGCCGGGATGAGCGGCATCAAGGAGAAGATCGGTCAGGCGGCCGGCGGTGGTGGCGGCGACAACGGCGGCAAGAAGCTGAAGGTCACGAACATTGTCGAGCAAATCGACGTCGGCGTACCCGTCGATGTCGCGTACAACCTGTGGACGCGGTTCCGGGACTTCCCGAGCTTCATGAAGAAGGTCGAGAACGTGGAGCAAGAGGACGACGAGAAGCTCACCTGGAAGGCTCAGGTCCTCTGGTCGCACCGGACCTGGCGTTCAACCATCACCGAGCAGGTCCCGGACGAGCGGATCATCTGGCAATCGGAGGGCGACAAGGGTTACGTCGACGGCGCCGTGACGTTCCACGAAATCACGCCGGACCTGACACGCATCCTCGTCGTGCTCGAATATCACCCGCAGGGGTTCTTCGAGCGGACAGGCAACATCTGGCGAGCCCAGGGCAGGCGGGTCCGGCTTGAGCTCAAGCACTTCCGCCGGCAGATCATGACCCAGGCCATCCTGCACCCTGACGAGGTCGAGGGCTGGCGCGGCGAGATACGCGACGGCGAAGTGGTCCGTGCCCATGGGGAGCAGGGCGAGCAAGAGCCAGCGGACGGGGATTCGGTTACGGACGGCGGCGACGCACAGGCTGAAGATCAGGCAGAGGCCGGCGACGAGTATGGGGACGACCTCGACGACGAATACGACGAGGACGACCAGGCCGACGACGCATCGGCGCCGCCCGAGGATCGTGATGCCGATGAGGGTGACCAGGCGGAGCCGGAAGACGAGTACGAGCAGGACGAGGAGCCCTCTTACGAGCGGGGGTACGAGGACACCCACAAGGACGAGGGTGGGCCGGAATCGCTCGACGGCGACGTCGGCGGGCAGACTCGCGATGGCGTCCCCCGGCGCCGCCGGAGCGCGACGACGGGAAGCCGGTGAACCTGTGACCACGCCGGCCGTCAGGCCCCCGCCGCGGAGTTATATTGACCGGCCATCGCCCAGCGGCCTGGCCGAGGTCCTGGAACTGATACTCGACAAAGGGCTCGTGATTGATATCTACGTGCGGATTTCGCTCGTGGGAATCGAACTCCTTACCATCGACGCCCGGATCGTGGTGGCGAGCGTCGACACCTATCTCCGGTTCGCCGAAGCGGTTAACCGCCTGGATCTCACCCAGACACAGACTCATGGCCTGCCCGAGCTTATGGACGACCTTCGCGAGGGCGGGGCGAGGTCCAAGACGAAAGGCGCGCTGCAAGGGGCCAAGGAGAAGCTCGGCGAAACCCTGAACGCCCGCAACGGCGCGGACGGTGCGCAGGAGGACGAAGAGGCAGAGCTCAGGCCGCGTGAGCGGCGGTACAGAAGAGGGGGCCCGTAGCCATGAGCCCGGCCCGGCGGCCGGGTGCCCGGATGGGCACGTCAGTGTACGACGGTCACCCGTTGCCAGGACCGCGCTACGTCTACGGAATCGTGCCATCCACGGCGCCCGTGCCCGCCCGCCTGCGCGGCGTCGGAGATCCGGCTGGCCGCGTGTCGCTCGTCGCGCACCGACGCATCGCCGCCGTAACGAGCGGTGTCCAGCGTGGCCAGCCGATGGGCACCCCAGCGGACCTGCGCGCGCATGCGAATGTGCTCAACACGCTGGTCACGTCGGCGCCGGTGCTGCCGATGCGGTTCGGTGGGGTCGTGGCAGACCAGGAGGCGGTCGTCGCCGAGTTGCTTGCGCGGCACTATGACACGTTCACCGGCCGCCTTGACCGGCTCGACGGCCACGAACAATTCACGATCAAGGGCCGTTACGTCGGCGACATCGCACTCCGTGAGGTGCTGGCGGCAGATCCGGAGGCCATGCGGCTGCGTGAATTCCTCCGGGGCCGCGCTGGCGGAATCTGGCGTCCGGAAAGCATCCGGCTTGGCGAGCTTGTTGCCCGGGCACTGGACCGCACGAAACTGGCCAATACGGATGCGCTGATCGACGCGCTCGCACCGCACTCCGCCGCCATCGCCGAACACGCCACTTCCGCGCCGGACAGCGCGGTGCAAGCGGCGTTCCTGGTGCGGCAGCCGCGGCGCCCCGGGTTCGAGCGGGCCGCGGAGGAACTGGGACGGCGCTGGCACGGCCGGATCCGGCTGCGCCTCGTCGGGCCGATCGCGCCTTTCGACTTCGCCGAGCCGCCGGAGGGGGATGAGCCATGGGCTTGTTTGCCAGTTTGTTTACGCTTCCCATTGCCCCGGTGCGCGGCGTCGTCTGGCTGAGCGAGCAGGTGCTCGACCAAGCAACCCTCGAGGTTAACGACCCTGCGGCTGTCTACCAGCGCCTCGCGGAGATCGAGGAGGCCAGGGCGGCAGGAGAGACATCCCCGCAAGAGGCCGCGGAAGCGGAAGAGCAATTGGTCGCGCAGCTCATGTGGGCTCGCGGGGGCGGCGGTCAACCGGAGGTGTGAGGCATGCCACAAAACAGCGGCGGCACTCGCCGCGAGAAAGGGCAGAACGGGCACGTAAGAGAGGCGGACTTGGCGGACGACGGGCCGGGCACCGCGGAAGGCGGCGCAAGAGGCCGCAGTTACAGTACCCGCAGCGGCCGGGAACGCGATGCTGGTACGCGCGATGCAGGTACACGCGATTCAGGTACACGCGATGCTCGTGCACGCGAGGCCAGGGCAGGTGGCTACGGCGCACGCGACCCCAGGGCAGCTGACTCCGGTGGCGCCCACGATGCCGCATCACGTGAGCGGGCAAGGCGGTGGCCACTCGCAGCCAGGCAAGCAGCGCAGCGGGCGGCGCGGCAGGTGCTCGAGCTGACCGGACGCCAGCCGGAGAATGTGATCTCGATCGCGAAGGACGAGGAAGGCTGGCAGGTCGGAGTCGAGGTCGTCGAAATGCACCGCATCCCCGACTCCGCCGACATCCTTGCCGTCTATCACGTTGGTCTCGATGCGCGCGGCGAACTCGTCGCCTGCCAGCGCGAGCGGCGCTATCACCGCGGCAGCACCGAGGGGGGCTGAGATGACGCAGCCATGGAGCAGCGCCCCACGGGCGCCCGGGCGCCCCGAGCCCGCCAACCTGGCCGACATCCTCGAACGCGTGCTGGACAAGGGCATCGTGGTGGCCGGTGACATACGCGTGAACCTGCTGGACATCGAGTTGCTCACGATCCGGCTCCGGCTGCTGATCGCATCCGTAGACCGGGCACGCGAAATGGGCATCGACTGGTGGGAACACGATCCAACCCTCTCGTCGGGCAAGGGTGGCCTCGCCGACGAAAACCGTCGGCTGCGGGAGCGCATCGGCGAACTCGAGACAGTGGCCGACGGCGGTGGCGACACGCGCGCACGTGCCACCCCTGCAAATCGCGAGGTGGCCGATCCAGCCGGGCGGCAGATTCGCACCCGCCGCTCACGTCCGGGCCAGGACAACGATGGGTGACAATAGCGCCACCTGGGTGTACGCGGTCACCCGCGACCCCGATCCGGTCCTGCTGCGGGCCGCCGGAGTGGGCGGCGAACCGGTACGGGCCATCGGCGATGCAGAGTTGGCCGCTGTGGCCGGCTCGGTCGACGCGAACGCCTTCGGCGAAGCGGCACTTGAGCGCAGGCTGTCCGATCCGGATGAGCTCGAGGCGATCGCCCGCGCTCACCACCAGGTGATCGAGGTCGTCGCGGCGGCGCGCCCCACATTGCCGCTGCGGCTCGCCACCGTGTACCGCGACGATGACCGGGTCCGCGCGCTCCTGACGCAGCGGCGGGCCGAATTCGGCGACATGCTGCGCTGGCTCGACGGCCGCACCGAGTACGGCGTAAAAGTGTGGGCGGATCCGGAGGTCATGACCGGCGGTGATAAGCAAGAGCAGGCGGGCCAGACGATGCAGGTGCCAGGCGGCCGCTCGGCAGATGTCGGCGGCGATGGCGCGACTGGCCGCGGCCCGACCGCGGGAACGGCGTACCTGTTGCGGCGCCGTGCCAATCTGACGGCACGCGCCGACGGGTGGCAGCACGGCGCGGCACGCGGGGAGGAGATCCACGCCGCCCTCGGCAGGCTCGCCGTCGCCGCACGCAGGCACGCACCCCAGGACCCTCGGCTAACCGGAAACGAAGACGGCTGGATGGTGCTTAACGGCGCCTACCTCGTCGATTCCGGCCGGGGCCAGGAATTCGCCGCGACCGCAGGCGCGATGGTGAGCGGGCTCGCCGGGTTCCAGCTCGACGTGACAGGTCCGTGGCCGGCGTACTCGTTCAGCGTCGGTCGTGATCAATGACTGTGCATGAGCGGCCCGGAGCCGACATGGCGGCGCGGATGCCCGGGCGGCAGGTCGCGCTCGTCGACCTCCTCGACCGGGTGCTTGCCGGTGGGGTCGTCATTGCGGGCGAAGTGACGTTGTCTATCGCCGACGTCGACCTGGTCCGTATCTCGCTCCGGGCGCTCGTCGTGTCTCTCCGCGCAGGCATGTGCGAGCCAGGCAACGCTCACCGAGCGGGCAGTTGGGAGCGCACGACATGAACACCGACCGCGACACCAGCGGCGCCACCGGGGCGCCGAAACTGCCCGGGGTCGGCAGGAATCTGGCCATCGATCCCGAGTCAGCGGAGCGAAGCCTGGTCGCCCTCGTCCTAACGGTGGTCGAACTGTTGCGTCAACTGATGGAACGCCAGGCCATCCGGCGCGTAGATCAGGGAGATCTCACCGCCGACCAGGTGGAAAAGGTCGGGGCAACGCTCATGGCCCTCGACACCCGGATGAACGAGCTTTGCGAACACTTCGGGCTCGCCCTCGATGACCTCAACCTTGACCTCGGTCCGCTCGGCCCGCTGCTGAGCAGGGACTGACGAGCAGGGACTAAAGAGCAGGGACTGAACGGCGCAGCCTCATCCCGAAGCATCACAGGTATACGGCGCGAATAGCCCATTCTCCGCGGCATCAGGATGGATCCGGTGGTTGCACGCGCACGGCATGCTGCTGGGATGTCTGTACTATAAACACGAGAAGTCGGCGTGTAACCCTTCGGCCATAGTCACCCATCGCGGGACCCTTGTCGCCATGATCCAAGTACGCATGTACTGGCGGGAATCGGCATGATGGGGCCGGGTGAGCCAGAGGAGACCGAATGGCGCCGCAGCACGGGCTCTTCGAGCCGTTGCGCAGAATTGATCCGGAACGTATCGGCTCCTACGTTCTGCTCGGCCGGCTCGGAGCCGGCGCCATGGGCCGGGTCTACCTGGGCAGATCGGCCGCGGGGCGCCTCGTCGCGGTCAAGACGATCCGGCTTGAATTCGCGGAAGAAGATGATTTCCGCGCCCGCTTCGCGCACGAGGTCGCGGCGGCACGCCGGGTCAGCGGAGTTTTCACGGCGGCCGTGGTCGCCGCGGACCCGGACGCCGACGTGCCGTGGCTTGCCACCGCCTACGTGCCCGCGCCCTCACTGGACCGCCTGGTGCGGGCCTGTGGTCCGCTGCCCGTGCCGACCATCCGCTGGCTGGCGGCAGGATGCGCCGAGGCGCTCGAGTCGATCCACGGCGCTGGGCTCGTGCACAGGGACCTGAAACCCTCGAATGTGCTCGTGTCGCCTGACGGGCCCAGGGTCATCGACTTCGGGGTAGCGCGAGCAGCGGAACGTATCCACCTCACCTCCACCCACGGGTCCGTGGGAACCCCCGCGTACATGGCGCCTGAGCAGGCGAGAGACACCCGGCAGGCGACGACGGCGAGCGATGTCTTCTCGCTGGGCTCCACGCTGCTTTTTGCCGCGAGTGGGCACCCTCCGTACCGGGGACAGACCGCAATGGACATCCTGGTACGGCTCGCGACCGAGCCGCCAGACCTCAGCGGCCTGCCGAAAGAACTGGCCGACGTCGTCACCGGCTGCCTGGACAGGGACCCACTCAGGCGCCCGACATCCGCGTCGCTGCTCGGGCGGCTCGCACCGGACATGGATGCCGGCGCCGGGCACGGGTTCGGCCCGGCATTGCCTGAGACGGCCCTTGGCCTCATGGAGCAATACCGGCGTGGCCCGGGCGGCTCGCCTCGGGCGGCGGGCGAAACCGAGGATGAGTCCACTATCGGATCCGTTGTGTCCCTGCGCGGGCCGGGTCAGTCAGTTCAGCGCCGCAAACCCACCGGGCGCCGCGCCGCCAAGGCGCCGCGGCTCAGCAGGCCGGGCTCGCCGCGGCGCAAGCCAGGCGCCCGGCGCGCCAGGAGGATCGTGACCGTGGCTGCCGCGGCGGCCACGGTGGCCGCCCTGGTGGTCACGGCCAGCCTGCTTGGCGCGTCGATCAACAGCGGCGGGAACGGCACGACCCAAAGCCACCCCCCGCCGCCGTATCCGCCGCCGATTCGGCCGCCGGCGGCGGCTGGAACCACGCTCCCCGGCCCCGGCGGAAGGCGTGCAAATGCGCTTATGACGCTGAACCAGGCCAGTGGCGACGGATACACCATTTTCGTCTTGCATGGCGTCGGGTGGCCGATGGGCGACCAGATAACAGTGCGGCTGGCCGGACGGGCAGTGCGCGGGCCGACCATTGATTCGGCCGGAACGTTCAGCTACGCGATCAACCAGGAGCATGAATTCTTCCCAGCCGAAATACCGGGTGGCACCTACACGGTCATGGTGACCGTAGCGGGGGGATTGGCGGCCAAGGTCTCGTTCACAGTCGATCGCCAGTGACCCAGCGGAGTGACCACTAGCGTGGTGGCCGCGCCGGGCTTGATCATGGCCGGCGAGTCCACCACAGGTCCTCCTGCCTGGAGCACCACACAGGATCGTTGAGGCGCGCCAGATCGGCGGAGCCGATGACCGCGTGCTCGATCAGCACTTCCACCACGACCTCGTCGGACAACCGGATGTCCGAGCGGACAAGACCGCGTTCGGTGATTTTGCGGCGCAATACCTTGACATGCTCGCCCACCCGGGCCGCGAGCCTGTCACGGAAGGCCGGATCATTGTCGAAGCGCTCGAGTTCGTACCACGCGCCTGTCACCTCGAGGGCGGCGCGGGCGATCTCCGGTGTCCTCGGCAACGGAGTGGTACGCGTGGGATCGATCAGCCACGGCCGGCACCACATCAAAGCGACGAGAAAGAGCTTGGTCTTTGGGTCCAGGTATAGCGGCAGCAGGGTCGCGTCACTATCCGCACGTACCAAAGGTGCGTCCACGCCAAGATTCGTCATCCCGTCGGTGGCGCTGGCGACCACCACGCGAAGGAACTGGCCATCGTCTAGCATCGCACGCGATCCCACCAGTGTGATTCCGGCCCGCACAAACCATCCGCCCGATGGCTCCCCGCCCTCCTCCATCCTCGGCAGCCGTGTTCTGTTTCCATCGCTTTCCGTATAAAGCGCATGGGTGCGGCTGATGTTGGCCACCCAGGCGCCACCACTCACGGCCGCGATCAAGCCGGCCCGGCGCGACAGGCCACGGCCGACTGGAATCAGCAGATCCGCGTCCGGTCCGCGCCCGAATACCAAGCGGCACCCCAACGGAATTCCTACCACGTCTCCGGTTGGCGTGGTGACGTGCGCCGCCGCTGCCGGATCCAGCGCCATCGCCATCCTCACCTGTGCCGCTTTGTCCCGTAGCGCACATACTAGGGCCGCAGCTCATGACGCGCGCACCCCAGAGTTCGGGGATGGCTGCGCGCGGGGATCCGCGCTTGACTGTGATCAGCTAGGGGCGGGGCGTGAACGCAGTGGACAGGGTGAGCGACCGCTGAACGGCCAGAGCCCGCTGAGACCAGCGGCCACGCGGGCACAGGCTGAGCGACAGGGCTGCTCTCAGCTCGCGACGCGGGGGGGATCCTGTAGCTCGCGTTACCCGCCTCGCCCCGGCGGGTCGCGCTGGCCTTGTCCCGCCCGGGCAACCGCGAAGCCAAGGCGCGCGCGGAACGGCGCCCAGGCCTGGACCACCCGCCGAGCTTGCATCCGGGCTGTGGGCCGTCGCCTACCCCGTCCGTTCGGCGTGCCTCAGCCGGTGTGGCGGAGAAAGCGTTTGACGTCCCCCGCCTCGCGGTCGAGTGCCGCCTGGTCGGTCTCGGTGAGCGAGGTGAATGGATTGAGCCTGACCTCGCCCCGCACGACAGTCCAGGTCGCGACAGCGCGACCCTGGACGAGCGCGAACGGGCGGAATATCCCGTTCACGGTCACGATCCCCTGATGCGCGCCTACGTAGGGCTCGCGTGAGGCCCAGCCGAGCAGCAGCGGGTCAAAAGCACCGAGCAGGAGGGGCGGTGGCAGCGCCGCCTGCTTGGCACCGTGGCTCTGGCGGGCCGGGCGAGTCAACCTGGTCAGCTGGGACGGGCCATCGGGTTGGTCAAGTTCAGCGGCGATCTCGGCGAACCCGCGCCGTGCGTCGCGCAGCGGCAGGCCCGACCACTTGGCGAGATCGCGGTCCGTCGCCGGGCCGTGCCCGGCGAGGTAACGGCGGGCGAGCCTGGCCAGGGCGGTGTCGTGATCTACCGGCGCGGGCGGCGGGCCCAGCCAGTCCCGAACCAGCACGTAGGCCTGTTCGGGGCTGGCCGGGCCACCGGTCACAGGTCCGCGCACGGCGGCGCCGCGCAGCGACGCCAGCACGAGAATATGCACAATGGCCTGGCCTTCTGTCCGCACCCCGGCCGCCGCGATGCGCTCAGCAAGCTGGCCGCGGGTGAGCGGCCCGTCCTCGGCCAGCGAACGTTCGATCACCGCGACGGCCCGGTCAGCGGAGTCAGGCGGTACACCCTCCTGGGCCAGGCGGCGGGCATTGCCGGTGAGGACCCGCGGCGACATCAGCCCGTGCATCCACCAGTAGTCCTCGCTGCGGACCATGTGCAGCGTGCCGCGGTTCAGCCAGGTAACCACGAGCGAACGCTCGGCGGTCAGGCCGCGATCGATGTCTGCCGCGCGCAGCCCGGCCGACCGCGCCCTGACCGCTAGCCGCGCTCCACGGGGATCCTGCGCCTGGACGGCGAGCAGCCGGCCGGTGACCTCACCCGCGGTGCGCGCGGGCGGTCCGGAAAGCAACTGTGCAGCGAACCGTTCGGAAAGCACCTTCAGCTCGGCCCGCGACCTTGCCGCTGCGCAACTCACCCGTCGATCGTGCCACGACAAGCTGGCCCCGAGCCCTGGTTCGGCGCGAGCGACGCCGCGCAGCAGACCACGACGTTCTCAAGCAGGCGCTCGGTTAGGGCGGGCAAAAAGGCCGCCGCACGCTCCAGGGGTGTCACGGCACGCAGCCGTTCGGGATCATGCGCGTCGCCATCGGCCTCGGTGCCTCCTGGTCAGGCTAAGTCGGCGCGGCGGCGGGCGGACGGCCAGCCCGTCGGGGTTACGATGCCATACTCGCGGATCTTGCGGTAGATCGTCGCGCGGGACATCCCAAGCGATTCCGCCGCTTTCACCTTGTTGCCCTCGTAGTCGAGCAGGCTCTGCACGATGGCATCGCGCTCTATCGACTCCAGCGGGCTAAGCAGCCGCCGGCTCACCGTCCAGCATTCCGGCGGTAGGTCCTTGGGCTGGACCGATCCGGTACGACGATGCTGTACGACCTGTTTCATCACCTGCCAGAGCTGCTGAGTGTTACCCGGCCAGCTTGACCTCAGGAGAAGCTGCATCGCCTCCGCTGAGCAGACCAGCCGGCCGGGCTGATTGAGTTTTGCGAGGAAAAACGGCACAAGGTCGTGCAGGTCCTCGATGTGGTGGCGGAGCGGTGGCAACTCCACGGTGCTCGGAAAGAACCGCAGCAACCTGGTCAGGTCGCCGTTCGCACGTCGGCGGTCAAGCGTGACCACTACCCGCAGCGAAGGCTGCTGTGCCACAGCACGCACCTCCTGCAGGGCGCTGGAAAGGGCGTGCAACTGCCTGGCGCCCAGCGCATCCACGTGCCGGATGACCATTGTGCCCTGGCCGTCGAGCAGCTCACGGCGCGTTCGCAGCAGCCAATCCTGGCCTGGCCTCTCCGCAGCGTCAAGGACGCGGAAACGTCCGGCCGGATTCCTTCGCTGATGCACCGCCTGGACCACGGCGAGCTTCCCGACGCCGGGTTCACCCTCGAGCGCCAGCCACTCTGCCGTGTCGTAGACGGCCTCCACCTGACGGCACCCGCGCAGCCAAAGCGGCCCGTCGCCGACCACGCCTGGAAGGAACATCGGCGCTCTGACCGGCGCTTTCTGACCACTCTCAGCTGACAGCCTGCTTGCAGGCTCGATCAGCTTCGCATGAACCACTCCACCGATGAACTGTCCCTTGCCGAGGACGGGCTTGCAGTAGATCCGCGCCGTCATGCCGGTAGGCAGCTCGACGGCCACTGGGCCCGCCTGGCGGTCGGCGAGCACCTCGGCCGCGTGGCCGAGCAGGACGGACTGGTCAGCCGGATCGAGCACCTGCCTCGCGGAATCGTTCATCATCACTACGTCGTTGCTGAGCGCCATCACGATTCCGCTGACGTGGCGGCAGGCCCGTAGATATTCGTGCAGCAGCTGGTACTCGCGCGCGTTGCCGTCGGTGAGCAATGCCTGCTTGATCTGGTCGGCGGTGGTCTTGGCGAGCGCGACAAGCAGGGCGTCGGCGTCCCCGCGCCAGCAGGTCAGGTCCACCGCGCCGACCGTCTTGCCGGACATCGGGTCGTGGATCGGCACCCCAGCGCAGGCGAGGTCCTCGAGGTCCTCCGCATAGTGCTCGTGGCCGAACACGTGCGCAGGCTGGCCGCCCTCGAGCGCCGTTCCGATCCCGTTGGTACCGACATACTCCTCGGCGTAGCTGAAGCCCGGAGCGAGCTGGACACCGTCGAGGTGCCGCTCCAGATCGTGGTCGGCGGTGAGGCGGCTCAGCACCACCCCCGCAGCGTCCGTGAGGATGACGCTGATGGGCTGGCCTTCCAGGTTCGCGTGCAGGTTCCTCAGCACAGGAAGGGCGCTGCGAGTTAACGGTGTGTCAAGGTCCGGGTCACGCACGTACGACAGCTCGACACGGTCGGCCGCCACATTCCACTGCCTGGACCGCCACCACGACGCGAGAATCGAGTCGCGCACGACGTCCCTCGCGATCGGCTCGGCGGTAAGGAACCGCTCCCGGGCCTGAGCCAGCCGGGGGCTGTCGGCCGGAGATGGCAACTGCACTGCTGTGGGCACCCTCGCGCCTCCCCCGCCCCCTCGCGCAGGCAGGAGACTCCGCCCGCGAAGGTGGGCATCCGCGTCCGCATCGTTTCCTACCCCAACATAAACGCGGTGTTACCTGCTCATGTCTCATGTTGAGACGGTTGATCAGCCTTCAGCACCGTTTGGTGGGTTAACGACGGCTTGTTCCGATTCGCACTCACCGCCAGGAGGTGCCGGATGGGCCAACCGGAGGCAGAACACGTCGAGACCTACAATCCGTGGACCATCGTCAATGTGGTGTTCCATCATCTGGCCAGCCAGGGCCTGCATCCCATCCTGGGCGACGGCGGCGACCCTGGCGCGCCCGCGGCCCAGTTGCTCCGGGCGCTGGGTATCGAGCCAGCGGCGGAAGGCAACCGCCACGTCTCAGAGCACATCCAGCAGCATCTCGCCGAACTCCGTGATGCCGTATTTGGCGAGAGTTGATCACCGCTTGATGTCGTGACCTGCGGCGCAAGGTCACGGCTGTGTCTCATGTTGAGAGCCCACAAGCCCCCTTCGCGGGTTGTGATTCAGCACACAGGGAGCTTTCACCAGACCGGCGCTCGCGCGTTCGCTGGCGAGGTGAGGCGCCGGCACGAAGAAGGCGATCAGGGCTGCAGGCGGGCCGCCTCAGCCGGCCAGAAGGAAAGGGGTGACGATGAGTCGCCAGAGTATGGCCAAGGCCCACCAGAAGATCCAGGAACTGTCCTGGGAACCGATGTACCACGAGCCGGTGGCACAGTACGGGACCGACTACTCCTTCCGGAAGGCCCAGAAGAAGGATCCGCTCAAGCAGGTCCTGCGGTCCTATTTCCCCATGCAGGAGGAGAAGGACCACCGCGTCTACGGAGCCTCGGACGGCGCGATCCGAGGAAACATGTTCCGTCAGGTGCAGGAGCGCTGGCTGGAGTGGCAGAAGCTGTTCTTGAGCATCATCCCGCTGCCCGAGATCTCGGCGGCGCGGGCGATGCCGTTGCTGTTCCGCACAGTCCCCAACCCGGAGCTGCATAACGGTCAGGCGATCCAGATGATCGACGAGGTGCGGCACTCGACGATCCAGCAGAACCTCAAGCGCCTGTACATGAACAACTACATCGACCCGGCCGGCTTCAACAGCAGCCTCCGTAACTTCCAGAACGACTACTGCGGGACGATCGGCCGGCAGTTCGCCGAGGGTTTCATCACCGGTGACGCCATCACCGCGGCGAGCATCTACCTGACGATCGTGGCCGAGACGGCGTTCACCAACACGCTGTTCGTGGCCATGCCAGCCGAAGCGGCGGCCAACGGCGACTACCTGCTGCCGACGGTCTTCCACTCGGTGCAGTCCGACGAGTCCAGGCACATCAGCAACGGTTACGCCACGCTGCTGATGGCTCTGGCCGACGAGGAGAACCACCAGTTGCTCCAGCGCGACCTGCGCTACGCCTGGTGGAACAACCACCGGGTGGTGGACGCCGCCATCGGCACGTTCATCGAGTACGGCACAAAGGACCGCCGCAAGGATCGAGAGAGCTACGCGGAGATGTGGCGTCGGTGGATCTACGACGACTACTACCGCAGCTACCTCGTGCCGCTGGAGAAGTACGGGCTGGTGATCCCGCACGACCTCATCGAGGAGGCATGGAACCAGATCTGGAACAAGGGCTACGTCCATGAGGTGGCGCAGTTCTTCGCCACCGGCTGGCTCGCGAACTACTGGCGGATCGACCCGATGACCGACAAGGACTTCGAGTGGTTCGAGTACAAGTACCCGGGCTGGTACGACAAATACGGTAAGTGGTGGGAGAACTACAACCGGCTCTCGAGGCCGGACGGGCACAACCCGATCGTGCTTGAGGACGTCGACTACCAGTACCCGAATCGCTGCTGGACCTGCATGGTGCCCTGCCTCGTTCGCGAGGACATGGTCATGGCCGAGGTCGACGGGGTGGTGCGCACGTACTGCCACGAGGAATGCCGTTGGACCGACGTGACTGCCTTCCGCCCGACCTACCAGGGCCGGTCGACCCCGAACATGGGCCAGCTGATCGGGCACCGCGAATGGGAGACGCTCTACCACGGCTGGAACTGGGCCGACGTGGTGTCGGACATGGGCTACGTGCGTGACGACGGCAAGACGATGGTCGCACAGCCGCATCTGGACCTGGGAGACCAGAAGAAGATGTGGACGCTGGACCACCTCCGCCGCTGCCCGCCGCTGCTGAGCCCGAACGTGCTGCTCAACGAGATGTCACCGCAGGAGCGGGAGACGTACCGCGCGAACTACGTGCGCGGCGGCCCGGCGGGCCGGTTCGCGCCCGCGGCGGACTGAACGGCACTCCAGTAAGCGGGCAGGAGAAGGAGGGCCTGCGGCCCGGCCCCTCGTCCTCCTTCCTGTCCGGTGGCGGCACGCACCGTTCCCGGTGCCATCGCGCAGTCGGTAAGGGAGCCATGGCCGACAAACATGTGGTGCGCTTCGAGCCTGTCGGCATCGAGATCGAGGTGGACGAGGACAAGACGGTGCTGCGTGCCGCGGCGGAGCAAGGAATCATGCTCATGCACGGCTGCAAGGAGGGCCAGTGCTCGTCGTGCAAGTCGTTCGTTCTCGACGGCGACGACATCGAGCTGGACAGGTACTCGACGTTCGCGCTGCCCGACTACGAGCGGGAGGAGGGTTTCACACTGCTGTGCCGGGCGCACGTCTATGAAGACGTCACGATCGAGCTCCTCAACTTTGACGAGGACATGATCCGCTCGGGGCTGCCGATTCAGGAGGCGGTAGCCGAGGTGGTGTCCAAGGATCCGGTCACCCACGACATGCGGCACCTCGTGCTGCGGCTCCTCGAACCCCAGGAGATCAAGTTCTTCCCCGGGCAGTATGTGGACATCGCGATACCCGGCACGCACGCCACTCGCTCGTTCTCAATGGCCAACACCTCCAGCCGCGAAAGCGGCCAGCTCGAGTTCGTCATCAAGGTTTACCCGGACGGGCTGTTCTCACATTTCCTTGACACCCGGCTCGCCGTCGGCGACCGGCTCGGCCTCACGGGGCCCTTCGGGGTGTTCACCCTTCGTGAGGGGCACGACACTGATTTGATCTTCGTCGGCGGCGGCGCGGGGATGGCGCCGATTCTTTCACTGCTTCGCTCGATGGCCGAGCGCGGCATCCAGCGCAAGACCACTTACTACTACGGCGCACGGCGACGCAGAGACCTGTGCTTCGAGAACGAGTTGCGCGCCCTCGAGCAGTCGCTGCCCGGGTTTCGTTACGTGTCGGCGCTTTCCGAGCCAGCAGGGGAGGACGCCTGGGACGGGGAGGTCGGCCTCATCACCGACGTTGTGCGGCGGCACGAGGCCAACCTCGCGCGGGCGCACGCCTACGTCTGCGGCCCGCCACCGATGGTGGAGGCCGCGACGCCCCTGCTCACCCGGCTGGGGGTGGCCGACAAGCACGTCTACTACGACAAGTTCACGACTACTGGCGATCCCGAAGAAACTGGCGATCCCGGGCAAAGGTGAGGGGCAGTCGCTCGACACACGATCCAGGCAGGTGGCCCGCACGATGGCCGTACCGTGGCGAACCGGCTGGACTCTTGACGTGAAGGAAGGGTTTTATGACAACCGTTGAAGAACAACGCAGCCTACCCCATCCCGAATTTACCGACGCTGAAGCCGGTGCCAAGCAGTTCCCGGACTCGACCGCCCGCCGCTTCAACTACTACAACCCGCAAAAGCGTAAGCAGACACACTACGAAGACGTGACCGTCGAAGTCCAGCCTGATCCGAGGCACTACCTCAGCCAGGGCTGGCTCTACGGGTTCTCCGATGGCCGGGGCGGCTATCCGCTTGACTGGGCGGTCCTCAAGGCGTGGGGGTCGGATCGGCCTGAGCCGAAGCGCTTCCCCGGATCTGGCGGCAAAGGATACGACTGGCCGGCGCACGGCTGGCACGAGTTCCGTGACCCCAACGAGGAATGGGAACTCACCCTCTACCGCTACAACGCCAACGTTGTGCGGCAGCTCAACCAGAACATCGATGCCGCACGGCAGTCGAAGGCATTCGAGCAGTGGAACCGCAACTGGGTACGCTTCGTCGAACGCAACGTCGGCGCGTGGATGCACGTCGACCACGGCCTCGGGCTGTACCTGTTCGCCAACGCCAACCGCCGGGCACCGACGAACATGCACAACAACGCGATCTCGGTGAACAGCATGCACAGGAGCAGATCCGCCCAGGACCTGGCGCTGTACAACCTGACCCTGAGCGAGGAGATCCCCGACTTCGATGGCGCCGCGCACATCGAGACCTGGAACAGCGATCCCTCGTGGCAGCGCGTCAGGGAGGTAGCTGAGCAACTCACGGCCATCGACGACTGGTGCGAGGCGATCTTCGCAGCTAACGTGATCTTCGAGCCACTTGTCGGCGAGCTTTTCCGGAGTCAATTGGTACAGCATGCGGCGCCGCGTAACGGCGACTTCGTCACACCCACGGTCGTGGGTGCGGAGGAATACGACTTCGCCGAGCGGGATCTGCGGTACACGAGGCCGATGTTCGAACTGCTCACGAGCGACCGCGAATTCGCCGACCACAACAAGGCGATCTTGCAGGAGTGGCTGTCGACTTGGGTGCCGCGCGCCATCGCCGCCTCCCGCACGCTGCAGCCCCTGTGGTCGCAGCCCGAGGCGAAGCCACCCCGCTTCGAGGACGGCCTGGACCACGCGAAGAGCCGCTTCAGCGGCATCCTGTCCGACCTGGGTCTGGAGACACCGAAGGAGTTGGCGCAGTGACCACGTTCAAGGTAGCGGAAAGCCCGTACAAGAGTGACAACACGGCGTCCAACATGTGCGGGTTCACACTGATGAACAATCAGGTCGGTGTGGTAGTGGCCCAGGTCATGGCGACCAAGCCCAACGTCAAGGTAATGCCGCTGCCGTCAATGATCCGGGTAGACGCGCTCAATCGAATGGACGTCGTCTACGACGAGATTTCCGAGGCGCTCGGCGAGGAGCCTGGCTATTTCGACGCCGCGGAGTTCGAGGAGAACATGTCCACCCATTACGGCCGAATGATTCACGAGGACGACCGGACGATCATGTTCGCGAATCCGGAGGACGCGGCAGAATACATCGGCTTCGACCTCATCGCCGAGTCGAATTAGCCGCCGCGAAAAAGAAGCACTAATTTAGTCGACGAGGAGACAGCGTGTACGAGAAAGATGGCGAAAAGTATTTCGTGGTCGACAGTCATATGCATTACTGGAATGCCGCCCCGGACAACTGGGTGGAAGGCGCCGAGCAGTACGCCAAGGGCTGGATCGAGTGCTTCCACGCCTACCAGGGCCTCGGGCCCCCGGAGACGCACTGGACGATCGAGCATTTCCAGAAGTACTCCGAGGACGACCTGATGAGGGACGTCTTCGAGGACGGGCACGTGGACGTAGCGGTCTTCCAGCCGACCTACCTGACGGAGTGGTACAAGGAGGGCTTCAACACCACCGAGCGCAACGCCACCATGGGTGAGAAGCACCCGGGCAAGTTCATCTACAACACCCGCTGGGATCCCCGCGATGGCGACGAGGGGCTCAAGGTGCTCAAGCACAACGTGGAGCGCTACGGGTCGAAGGGCGTCAAGCTCTACACCGCTGAGTGGAATAACGGCTCCCGGGGCTGGAAGCTGACGGACAACGGCGCCTACCGCTACCTTGAGGCGTGCCAGGAGCTCGGGATCAAGAACATCCATGTGCACAAGGGCCCAACGATCTGGCCGCTGGACAAGGACGCGTTCGATGTGTCCGACGTCGACCACGCGGCGACCGACTTCCCCGGCCTGAACTTCATCGTCGAGCACGTCGGTCTGCCGCGCATCGAGGACTTCTGCTTCATGGCGACGCAGGAGCCCAACGTGTACGCGGGTCTTTCTGTGGTCATCGGCGGCCTGATGTATGCCAGGCCGAAGTTCTTCGCCAAGGTCATGGGCGAGCTGCTGTTCTGGGTCGGCGAGGACAAGATGACCTTCGGCAGCGACTACGGTATCTGGGAACCCAAGTGGCAGATCGAGGGCTTCGTCGACTGGGACTACCCCAGTGACGAGTACTCCGACTACCCGCGGGTCAACACGGCGACGAAGAAGAAGATCCTCGGGCTGAACGCGGCCAAGCTTTACGACATCGAGGTGCCCGCGGAATTCCGGCTCGCGGCCGACGAGGGTACCCCGGCCGCACAGGACGACGCGCAGCTGGTCGCGGGGGCATGAGTGCTGAAGTGACCGCCGGGTCGCGCGGTGCCTCCCGGGTGCTCGAGGCCCTGGAGTCGGTGCGCGACCCGGAGCTTGACGAGCCGATCACCGCCCTCGGCTTTGTCGAGTCGTGCACCGTGTCCGCGGCCGGAGATGCGTGCGTCCGGCTCCGGCTGCCCACGTATTTCTGCGCGCCAAATTTCGCGTTCCTGATGGTCGCCGACGCCTACGACGCGGTCTCTGCGATGCCAGGCCTGCGCCGCACCGAGGTCGTGCTCGAGGATCATTTCGCCTCCGAGGCGATCAACAATGGCGTCGCCGCGCGGGCCGGATTCGCCCGCTCCTTCGACGGTGAGGCGGCCGGCGAGCTGCACGAGCTACGGGCCGACTTCCTTCGTAAGGCCATCATGGCCGGCACGGACCAGGTGTGCCGTCCGCTGGTCGCCGCGGGTATCGCGCCATCGGCGCTTGTCGCCATGACTCTTGGCGAGCTGCCCCCGTCCGGTGAGCTCGATCGGCTGCGGCACAGGAGGGCGGAACTTGGCCTGCCCGCGGGCGACGATGCGGCGCTGCTGATCGAACCGGCGACGGGTACGCCGGTAGGTGACGACGCGGTACCGCTGCACCTAAGGCGCGCCCGTACGATGCGGGTCAGCATCGAGGCGAACACCGGTATCTGCCGCGGCATGCTGCGGCACAGGTACGACGCTAAAGGACTAGGCGAGGAGGACCGATGAAGGCCGTCCGGCTGCACGAATACCACCAGCAACCCGTCGTCGAGGAGGTTCCCGAGCCGGCCGTCAAGGCACCGCTCGACGTCGTCGTCAAGATTGGCGGGGCCGGGGTATGCCGCACCGACCTGCACATCATCGAGGGCCAGTGGGCTGCGGCGATGAACGTCGCGCTGCCCTACACCATCGGCCACGAGAACGCCGGCTGGGTACACGAGGTGGGCTCAGGCGTGACCAACGTTCAGGTAGGCGACACGGTGATCCTGCACCCGACGCCCACGTGCGGGCTGTGCCGCGCCTGCCGTGCGGGCCAGGACATGCAATGCGAAAACAGTTCCTTCCCTGGCCTCGACAGTGACGGCGGAATGGCCGAGTACTTGCTCACCTCGGCAAGGGCCTGCGTCAAGCTCGACCCGGATACCAGGCCACAGGACGTGGCGGCGCTCGCGGACGCTGGCATCACCGCCTACCACGCGGTCCGCAAAGCCATTCCCTTGCTCTACCCGGGCACCGCCTGCGTGCTCATCGGCGCGGGCGGCCTTGGCCATATTGGCATCCAGTGCCTTGCCGCGCTTACCGCCACCACGATCATCGTGGTGGACCGCAACCCCGATGCGCTCAAGCTCGCCGGGCAGCTTGGCGCGCACAAGACCGTCGTGGCCGACGGCGGGCAGGTCGACGCGGTCAAGGACCTCACCGGTGGCCGCGGCGCCGACGTCGTGCTCGACTTCGTCGCCGAGCAGGGGGCCGAACAGGACGGGTTCGCTATGACGGCCCCCGCGGGCTCGTACTACGTCATCGGCTACGGCGGCGCGGTGAACATCCCGACCCTTGACATCATCTCGACCGAGCGCAACATCATCGGAAACATCGTGGGGACCTACAACGAGCTCGCCGAGCTCATGGTGCTGGCCCAGAGCGGGCAGGTCACGTTGCACACCAAGACCTATCCGCTGGACCGCGCTGTGGAGGCCATCCAAGATCTCGACGCCGGCCGTGTTCGCGGTCGCGCCATCCTCGTCCCATAGCCCGCTCGCATACGCCGTCCGAGGAGGACTGATGGCAAAGGAACTGCGTTTCGCCGAGGAAGCTCGCAGCCTGCTGCTGGCTGGTGTCGACCAGCTGGCCGAAGCCGTGAAGTCGACACTCGGGCCCAAGGGACGCAACGTCATCCTCGAAAAGATCACCGGATCGCCCGTGGTGACCAATGATGGCGTGACGATCGCGCGCGAGATCCATCTCAAGAACCAGTTCGAGAACATGGGCGCTCAGCTGGTCAAGGAAGCGGCGATCAAGACCAACGACATCGTCGGCGACGGTACCACCACGGCGACCGTGATAGCGCAGGCGATCGTCAGGGAGGGCATGAAAGCGATCGGCGCCGGCGCCAACCCGGTGCTCGTCAAGCGGGGTATCGACCTGGCGGTCAGCCAGCTGGTGCAACGCCTGCAGGACGCCGCGCATCCGGTCGCGACGGAGCAGGACTACGCACGGGTGGCCGCGATTTCCGCGAACGACGACGCGACGGTCGGCGCGGTGATCGCGAGGGCATTGCACACCGTCGGCGACGGCGGCATCGTCACGGTCGAGGAATCGCCCCTGCACGGGATGAGCGTCGACTTCGTGGAAGGTTTCGAGTTCGACAACGGGTACCTCTCGCCGTACATGGTGACCAACCCTGCCAGCCTCGAGGCGGTCCTCGAGGACCCGTACATCCTGCTGTGCAGCGAGAAGATCACCAAGGTCCAGCAGCTGATGCCGCTGCTCGACAAGATCATGCGCGCTCCCCGCCCCCTGGTCATCATCGCGGAAACGGTCGAGGGCACCGCATTGAGCATGCTGGTGCACAACCATGTCAACCGCATCTTCCAGTGCGTCGCCGTGCGCGCACCCGGGTTCGGCGACCGCCGGCTACACAAACTGGAGGACATCGCTGCGATCACCGGCGGCGCGGTGTACAGCAAGCACTCCGGGTTCACCCTGGAGACGATGACGATCGCCCAGCTCGGCCGGGCCAATCAGGTGCGAGTGACCGCGGAACGGGCCGCCATCATCGGGGGCGGCGGTTCGCCAGATGATGTCAAGTTCAGGATCGCCCAGCTCCGTGCGGAGCTGGCACGAGCCACTTTCGGGGTCGACGAAGACGTGCTCACCGAGCGGATCGGGTCGCTTTCCGGCAAGGTCGCCGTGATCAGGGTCGGCGCGCCGACCGATGCCGAGCTGAAGGAACTGCAGCACCGGGTCGAGGACGCGCTTTCTGCCACCAGAGCCGCCATGGCCGAGGGGATCGTCGCAGGCGGCGGCGCCGCGTTGATGCACGCGGAAGGGGTGCTTGACGAACTGCAGGTCAAGGACGACTACGCGACCGGCGTCGAAATCGTGCGGCGCGTGCTTACCGAGCCCGCCTGCCTCATAGCGGCCAATGCGGGCTACTCTGGCCAGGAGGTGGTGGCCCGGATGGGGCAGATGGGCCCAGATGATGGGTTCGATGCCTTGCAGGGACGTTACGGTAACATGATCGACATGGGCATTATCGACCCGCTGCGGGTAGCCCGTTCTGCGTTGCAAAACGGTGCCTCGGTGGCCGGGCTGCTGCTCACGACGAACACGCTGATCGCCGAGGAGCAGACAACCTGGGGCGGCAGCCCCGCGCTCATGACCGAGTTCGGCGCGCTCGATGAGGGACTTAACCAGCCGTCTCCCGACGCAAGCACGCCGCAGTCGCTTGGGCTCGGCCCCTCGATCGGCTGAGGTTGGGGCCACCAGCCGGGGATTCGGCGCTGCAGCTGCCGCTACCTGCCGGGACCAGTTCCCCAGTTACAGCTCCTGCGGAGACCGCCGAGCAGAGCGCGCTACGCATCTTGCGCTCGCGCGGCCGGATGCGCGGCGTGGTGGCGCTGCTCGGACCGGCGTTCGTCGCCGCTGTCGCCTACATCGACCCTGGAAACTTCGCCACGAACTTCTCCGCCGGTGCCGAGTTCGGCTACACGCTGGCGTGGGTGATCGTGGTGGCCAACCTGATGGCCATGTTGGTGCAGTACCTGTCCGCCAAGATCGGCGTCGCGACCGGGCGTGACCTGCCGGAGCTGTGCAGGCAGCATTTTCCCCGGGCCGTGTCCCGTAACCTGTGGGTTCAGGCAGAGCTCATCGCCATGGCAACGGACCTGGCCGAATTCATCGGAGCGGCCGTCGGGCTTAACCTGCTTTTCCACGTGCCGCTGTTCGCCGCTGGACTGATTACCGCGGTTGTCGCGTTCGCGATCCTGGCGTTGGAGCAACGCGGCTACCGCCGCTTCGAGCTGGCGATCGCAGCTCTGCTCGGCATCGTCTTCCTCGGCTTCATTTACGACCTTGTCGCTGTGGGAGTTGCCCCGAACGGCATCGCCGGCGGACTCGTGCCCGGCTTCGGAAGTTCCGGCATCCTGCTGCTCGTTGCGGGCATCGTCGGGGCGACCGTGATGCCACACGTCGTCTACCTGCACTCCGCCCTGACGAAGTCCCGGGTAGCGTGCCGCGACGACGCGGAGCGACGCGAGTTGCTGCGTTTCCAGCGGCTCGACGTGCTGGTCGCGCTTGGCGCGGCAGGCCTGATCAACCTCTTGATGTTGTTCATCGCGGCGTCGCTTTTCAACCGCACCGGCAGCCCGCATGTTGGCTCCATCCAGGCCGCGCACACGGGCCTCGGCCGGCTGGTCGGCGGCGGCGCCGCACTGGCGTTCGCGGTCGCGCTGCTCGCGTCGGGGTTGTCCTCGTCGAGCGTGGGCACCTACGCCGGGCAGGTGGTCATGCAGGGCTTCGTCGGCCGCCGCATTGCGCTGTTCGTCCGCCGCGGGCTCACCATGCTGCCAGCGCTTCTGGTCCTCGGGCTGGGACTGCCGGCCACCGGGAGCCTGGTGATCTCACAGGTCGTGCTCTCGTTCGGCATCCCGTTCGCCCTGGTGCCGCTGCTGCTGCTCACCCGTCGAGCCGACGTGATGGGGTCGCTGGTCAACCGCCCAGTCACCACCGCGGCGACGGGTTGTATCGCCTTGACGATCACCGCGCTGAACATCTACCTGCTCTACGCCACCTTGCTCGCGTTCTACCGGTAGGCAGGCCGTGGCCGGCGAGGCGGTGACCAGCAAGGCGGTAGGACCAAGACGCGCTGAAGAGTCGGTGCCTTGTTCGGATCACGGCCGAGGAAGGCGACCAGCCGGTCGCCCGGACTGGCGTATGGCGGCACGGCGACGGGGCCGCGAACCGCGGCCGATGTCCTCGCGACTCTGGTACCAGCCGGTGAACGGTGGCATCTCCCAAACGGCGTCCGCGCTGAACAGCTTCACGAGCGCGGCGACGTCGCAGTCCTCGAAGGCGGACGTAACGTTCGAGCAGTTTCCGCTGCTCCGGTGCCGTGGGCTCAACCACCGCTTCCCGGGTCGGCGCCACCTCGCTGATCTGCGCGCGAGCGCGCTGCAGGGCGCCATTCACCGCCGCGGTCGTGGTGTCGAGCAGTTCGGCGATCTCGGCGGCTCGCCAGTTCACCACCTCTTTGAGGATGAGCACGGCGCGCTGCCGCGGTGGCAGGTGCTGCAATGCGGCGATCAGGGCCAGCCGGATGCTTTCTCGTGAGGTGACGATGGTGGCCGGAATCCGCCGATCCGGCACCGACAAGGTCATCGGGGATCGGCTCCAGCCACGGCACCTCTGATTGCCCGGCCAGCTCGGCCGTGGGATCGGCGCTCGGAGCCCCGAGCCGGGTGGGAAGCGGTCGACGGCCACGGCTCTCGAGCGCGGTCAGGCAGGCGCTGGTAGCGATGCGGTAGAGCCAGGTTCGCAGTGACGAACGGCCCTCGAATCTGTCGTAGGCTCGCCAGACGCGCAGATAAGTCGCCTGTACCGGCTGGCCTGGGCCACCGCGTCGCCGTGCGGCCACCCGCAGCTGCCCTCACCGTGTACAGAAAAGGCCGAGGACAAGAACTTATCGGCGTTCAGCGCCTGATTTTCGCCCATACCAGCTACACAGCTGACGCGCAAGCCGCTCGGCGATCCAGAGCTTGATGATGGACTGGCGGGTAACGCCTAGCCGACGGGCTTCCCGGTCAAGCGATTCGATCATCCAGGACGGGAAGTCGACGTTCACCCGACGCTGTTCCAGCGCGGGACGGCGGATCCCAGTGAGGTCCAGATCGCCTGTCACATCTTCGCCGTCGTCAAACTTCCGATCAAACTCTTCAGCCCTCATACAGCGCCACCTCCTCCTTCCGGGACCGGCGCGCGGAGATAATCCTGACCCGAGGCCCGCGGTAGGTCACCACCACCGACCAGTACTTGCCGCCGATCTGGGCGACCACCAGCCACCGTGGCTCATCTGCGGTCCCGGCGGGGATCTCCACCCGCATGACGTCCTGCCAGATCGCCTGAATGGCGTCTAGGCCATCACCAGTCACTATCGCCGCGGCTAGATGGCACGTCGGGCCATGGCCAGCACCCTCCCGCTACGCTACAGACTTTGCTAACAAGTGCTTCGTCGTCCGGCAACTGACGGCGAGCAACCCGCTGAAGCTGTTGCGGATCTTCGGCTCGCGCAATGTCACGGGCGCGAACCTTGATCCCGGTGCTGACCGTTGGGGCGCTCGAGCTCGCGGTGCTTGCGACCGTGTCCGCGTCGCGGAGCCACGCCCTGGCGGCGAGCGGTCATTCCGCTGCGGCTTCGCTGGCCGGCGGATACCACCTGGCGTTTTGGATCGCCGCGGCCCTCGTGCTGGGGGCCATTGCCGTCGCCGTCACAATGCTCGGCCCCGAGGTTCAGAGCACGGCCGCGTCGCGGGGTGAACACGAGGCGAGTGACGCGGACCTGACTTTCGCCAAGGCACGCTGACCGGTCCCAAGCGGCCTGGGGCCGGCATTCCCGCCGCGGCCCTGCGCGGCCCATCCGGAACCGGCGTCGTTTGCGACGCATTTAGCCGGGCAGCTCATGGCGATGGGGACGCGACACATCCGGCCGGCCGGCCCGGCAGGGCAGGGCAGGGTGCCAAGCCATGCCGCCCGCGGGACCTGCGCCAGGCCGGCCGGTCGTGCTTGCCCATGAATCCAGTGGAGCGGGTGATCCGCCGGGTCGATAAGGCACAGCAGCGGCATCGCGTCCCGGCGTTCGCCTTCGGCGTCGTCAAGAAATTCGGCGACGACAACGGGGGCACATTGGCCGCGAGCCTGGCCCACTCCGCCTTCGTCTCGGTGTTCCCTTTGCTGCTTGTACTTGTGACGGTTCTCGGACTTGTCGCCGCGGGCGACCCGTCATTGCGCCAGCACGTGCTCGACGCCGTGGCTAAGCAGTTCCCCCTGGTCGGCAGGCAGCTGGCCGGTAACGTGCATGCCTTGCGGCGGTCGAGCGTCATCGGGCTGATCGTCGGGCTGGCCGGCCTGGTCTGGGGCGGGACCGGGTTCGCGCAGTCAGCCCTGTTCACCATGGAGCAGGTGTGGAACCTGCCGGGGCCCGCGCGGCCGGGTTTCGTGCCGCGTCTCGGACGGGCCGTGATGTTCCTCGGCCTGCTGGCGGTCGGCATTATCGTTACGACGCTGCTGACTGGACTGGATACCTACGGCCATCACGCGACTGCCATCGTCGCGCTCGCCCAGGTACTCGCGCTGCTAGCGAACTTCGGCCTGTATTTCGTCGGCTTCCGGATCCTGACTCCCAAGGGGGTGCCGAGCCGCGCACTGGTGCCTGGGGCAGCCGCGGGCGGAGCGGCCTGGACCCTGCTGCAGGTGCTCGGCACTTATCTCGTCCATCATTTCCTGCGGAGCGACTCGGTCTACGGGGTGTTCGCGACCGTGCTCGGCCTGGTGGCCTGGATCTACCTGGCGGTGGAAATCTCGGTGTATGCCGCCGAGATCAATGTCGTGCTCACCCGTCACCTCTGGCCGCGCTCTATCGTCCAGCCTCCACTTACCAAAGCCGACCGAACCTCGCTGGCCCTCCAGGCCCTGCAGAACCAACGGCGCGACGACCAGCAGATCGAGGTGTCCTTCACCGACAAGGATCACGCGGCCAGATCAGCTCGCGGCGCACCGCAGACCCCAGAAGACGTATCCCCTCCCGCCAAGCCGCAAAGCGACGACAGGGGCACTTAGCGCTCCGCGATACCGCGAACTGGCCGGATTGCCTCCGGCGGTGACCGCCACCGAGTAGGGCCCGTAGGCGGCCAAGTCACGGCCCGCTGGAGGCGAGCCGGAGTTAGCCTCGGGCTACGATCTCGCTCAGCCATGAGAATGCCACCTGCTGCCAGAGCCGTTGTCCTGCCTCCTCGCAGTGCCCGCCGCCGCCCTCGGACGCCGTGAACGCGCGGAACTGCTTGTGACAGGTGAGCGCATCGAAGAGGGTGTGGCTCTGGCTGGCGAAGTCACCTTCTCCCTCGGTGATGAGCGTTGGGCAAGTGATCAGCTCGGCCTCGCCAGCCATGGTGTACCCGCGGAGCGCGCGCAGCCACTCGCCGAATGTGGCGGCGCCCATGGCTGCCATGCGCGCGCCATAGAACTCCCGGTCCCGCGGCTTGCCGAGGAGGCCTTCGAGGTTGGCGTCCATGTCCGGATCGGCGTCGACGACCTTCTGCCAGTCCGGTTCGCTGAACATGGACACGAAGCGTGAAGTGAAGTCGAACTGGCCCGGATCGCAGACGAGGGCGGCGATGCGCTGCTCGCCGCTGGCGCCCCGGGGAGCGAGGTAGCCGCCCAGGCTCCGGCCCACCAGCAGGAGCCTGTGCGGGTCGACGTAGGGCTGCCGCAGTGCCCAGTCGACCACGGGGGTCAGCACCGCCTCGAAGTCCGGGCGCATCGGCACCCCGTGCTCAATGAGCATCCCGCCCTGCCCGGGACCGTCCCAAGCCACTGCGTTCCATCCGAGCTCCAGGGCGGTCCGCACCCCGTACTTGTGGAGTTCTTCAGCGGTGCCGTCAAAGCCGCCAGGAAACAGCACAGTCGGCCGCCGCCCCGCAGCGTCTGTTGCGGGACGGAACAGGTAGCCGGGCATCGGTACCGGAGTGAAAGGAATCGACAGCGCTTCGACGTGGAACGGCAGGAATTGCGCGGCGCTACGGAACGCCTCGCGCTGCCGCTGGTAGCCGGTACGTACTCGGTCGTCAGCGAGGTCGTGGCGGAGGAAGAAGTATGCCTGGCGCCAGTATTCAGCCGATCGCAGGTAACCCCTGGCCGCGAGCGGCCTATGCCCCCTAGCGGCAGCGTCCGCGGCTGCGGCTGCGGCTGCCTCGGCGGTGTGAGCCCACTCCTCGTGCCACTGGCCGTAGTCGCCAGGCCCGACGCTGCCTGCTGTGGCCATGGCCTCGCCCAGATCGGCAGAATCGCCGTAAGCGCCGATCAGCGTTCGCTGTAGCTGGGCCGCCATATCCGCATCGTCATGCATCGTGACCATAAGCTCTCCCCTGCTGCGCTCCCGCGTTGCCGCGTGGCGCCTGGCAATGAGCGCCGGGCCGGGCAGCGTGTAGTTGGCCGGCACGCTCGTTCAGCTTCTCTATTGGCTGGCGAGGGTGCCCGGGTCACCTACCTTCGCCGCTGGGGTGAGCAAGCACCGCGTGAATCAGCTTACGGGCATCGGCCGCTCGACAATCGATCGCATCCTTGCCGTCGGTGCCACGCCCGCCGGGCCCATCAATGGCCCAGCTGGAGGCGGAAAGGGGCACTGAAATGAATCAGGGACTTCGCACCGATGGCGCAAAGCCCCTGTTCAGGTGGGCTGGGCTGGGAGGAGCGGAGGCTCGGGGATTTGAACCCCGGATGGGCGCGAACCCAAACCGCATTAGCAGTCCCTTCCCCCGCCTGATATCCGGCTACACCGCGACGCCGGAAACAGCATCTGCGCAGCTAGGAGCAGGTGTCATCCGTCAGGCGCCGGAAGCCGCAACAGCCCTGCGTAATCCCCGCTGGCCCATCTATGGGCCATCACGCACCTCGTTACAAAGACGGGCCGCCGCATGCGCTCACAACGCCTGCGACGGCCCTTGGCAACCCACCTGAAACGAGCAGGAGGCAACCCAATGCCCGAAACTACCGAACGCAAGCAGGTTCCGCAGGAACGGGCCGGCGAGCTCGCCAAGATGGCCCGCGCCGGCATCGACGTCAGCGGCGCGGCGGACAGTGTCAACCCGGTTGAGGCCGCTCGGTGCTGCCCGTGCGGCATGTGCTGGGTGCCGCCGGGCACGCCGTGCGTGCGGTCACCCGAAGGTGATCACCTGGGCCGCTATGTCCGGGCCCGGCGCAAGGGCCTGCTCAGCGACAACGCCATGGCGGTCGTGCTCGGCGACCTGGGCGTGGTCGCCAACTGGTTGATCGTGCCCGCGGCGGTGACGTCATGAGCGGCCCGTTCGAAACCGAGCAGCAGGCCCGGGAACTCCCCGCCGTGCGTGCCGTCCACGAGGCGTGTGCAGCCGCCCCCGGCGTGGGCCGCATGGCGCCGCACAACAAGCAGATGCTTGAGGACGCGTGCACGGATGCCGGCGTGGCGGCCGGTGCCTACGACCGGCGCATCCTCGCTTGGCTGGCCGGATGGGAACCCCAGACCTGCGCCGTTATCGCCGGACTCATCACCCGGGCCCACGCCGCGGCCCCCCGGTCTGCCAGCGCTGTGGAAGATGCGGCACGTCAGGTCCTGGCCGCCTGGGACTCCGGTGAGGCGGACTGGGACTCGGCCGGACCGGGAAGCCTGACGGCTGCGGTCCGCGGCCTGCGCGCGGCCCTGCGTGATGGCCTGTACAGCACTGCGTCAGGCACAGGCGCCCGGCTGAACGCACTCGCCGGCTGGATGGAAGAGCGCCTCGGCGACGAGGAGTACGACCGGCAGGCGGTCGCCGAGAGTGGCGTCACGCAGATCCGTGAGATCGCCAGGCTGGCCAGCGGCGCCACATCGGTTGTCACGCTGAGCGCGGCGCAGGCCGAGACTGTGCGCCAGGCGCTCGCCGACGCGATCGAATGGCGTGACCCCCGCGGTGGGACCGGGTGCGATGACTGCTTGGCGTTGGACGAGGGCGGCGAGTGGCCGCGGATGTGCGATGACCACGACGCTGACCAGGCAGCGGTGCATGCTTACCGCGACCTCGCGGCCGACCTCGGCGAGGCGGCGTCATGAAGCTGGCGGCCACTCAATCGGCCCGGCTAGAGGCCGTGAACATCACGTCACACGTGAACAAGGACGGCCTGGCCTGCCTGGACCTGGGCACTGGGAGTACCGCCGGGCAGTCCATCCTGATCTGGGCCGGCGGACCTGACGCGGACCTCGCCGGGGATGCCGCCGCGCTGCTCAAGCTCGCCAGGGTCGCCTCTGATCTCGCCGATGGGCTCAAGCAGCGCCTGGCGGACCGCGGGGACGAACGATGAACGCCGCGTGGCAGGACCGGGCGCGGTGTGCTGAGGCCGACCCTGACTTGTGGTTCTCGCCGGACGGCAGGCGCGACATCGCCGCAGCGGCCAAGCGGGTCTGCGAGGCGTGCCCGGTCCGGGCGCAGTGCCTCGACCACGCCGTGACGCTCATGCCACTGCCGCTGGACGGCATCTGGGCGGGCCTGACGCACGCGCAGCTCCGCGCTGTGGCCGCGCGGCGGGGACGGCCACGGCCGTGCTACGCGTGCGGCCAGACGTTTCAGCCGGCGAGCCGGACGGCGCCGGGGGCCTACTGCTCCGACGGGTGCCGGGCCGAGGGGCGCCGGGAACGGCAGCTCGCGTCACAGCACTGGCTCGCGCGGATAAGGAGGGCCGGCTGAACGGCCCGCACTGGCAACGAATCCAGAAAGGAACGTCATGAGCCTCGAAGAGGACCTGGCGGACGCGCTGGCACGGATCGCAGAGCTAGAGCGCTCGACGCCCCAGGCGCGGCAAGCGCAGTACGAGGCCGACCTCGCGGCGGCCGACCTCGCGGAGTCCGGCTTCGGCGGCGACCCGCCCGTCGGCGCCGACCGCCACGGCCGAGGCTGCCTCTGCCCCTACTGCCCAGACGAAGAGGACTACCTATGAGCGCCGCCAGGAGAGCCGCTCTCGCGGGGATCGCCATCCTCGTGGCCGTGGCTTCGCTCACGAGCTTCGCCGAGTCCTACCGCGGCCTGTACGCCTGGAGCCGGGAGCACGGCCTGAACGGCGGCTGGGCCGTCGCGTGGCCGCTCCAGGTGGATGTGTTCATCGCGGTCGGAGAGCTGGCGCTGTTCGTCGCCATGGCCGACCAGTGGACGCGGCGGAACCGGGCCGGCGCGTGGGCGGTGACGCTCGCCGGGCTCGCCGTGTCCGTGGCGGGGAACGTCGGTCACGTCGGCGTGCACGCGGTCACCTCACGCGCGACCGCGGCTGTACCGCCGCTCGCCGCCGCCGCGGCGCTCGCGGTCGGGCTCGGCGTCCTGAAGCGTGTCATCGCTGCTAGCGCGCCCGTACCCGCGCCTGTACCCGCGCGTACACCTGTACCCGGACCGCAGGTACACCCCGTACCCGCCGAGTCCAACGGGCACGAGCCGGCCGCGCGGCTGTTCGCCGCCGAGATTGCCGCT
>DATIYI010000439.1:0-24564 GCA_035517695.1 Streptosporangiaceae bacterium | reverse complement strand
CAAGCCGCCAGCAGCCCCACCGCGCCCTCACCAAGCGGCAGCTGTCGCAGCCGTCATAGACACACGCCGCGACGCCATGACCTGGGCAATGTCCAATTCATCCATATTTGCACCTCAGATAACGCCGGACTACTGGAAGGGCCCGTTTTACCGGCTGGAGGCCGAGGGGTTCGACTGCGTGCTGGCGGACGCCAAGCAGGTCCGGCACCTGCCGGGCCGGCCCAAGCACGACCCGGGTAATTCGCGGTGGCTGGGACGCCGTCGCCGAAACCGGCGCCGACATGACCAAATTCCCCATCGGCGGCCACCTGTCCTCCTGGGCCGGCCGCACCCCGCTGGACCACCAGTCCGGCAAGCGCACCGGCCACGCCCGGCACAAGAAAGGCAACAAGTACCTGGGCGCCATTACTGGCGAGACCGCCGTCGCGGCCGGCAAGACCCAGACCCGCGAAGGCGCCCGCTACCGCAAGCTGGCCCGCAGCCGCGGCAAGAACAAGGCATGCGTCGCGGTCGGCAACACCCAGCTGAAGGTCTACCACGCGCTGCTATCGCGCCCCGGCACGCGGTACGAAGATCTCGGCCCGGACTATTACGAGCGCCGCGCCCAGACCCGCCGCAAGATCGCCTACCACGTCCGCGAACTCGAGGAACTCGGCCTGGAAGTCACCCTCCGCCGCCCCAGCCCAGCCCACCACGACCCGGAACCGACCCAGGCCGCCTGACCGACTCGCCCAGACCCCAGCCGACGGCACAAACCGCCGCCGGCTGCTGCCGCGCGCCCAGTTGAGGTTCTATTTTCGGGCTAGATGTGGGCCACTGCTCGAAGCGCATCGACCCGGTCGGTGCGCTCCCATGAGAAGTCAGGCTCCTCACGGCCGAAGTGACCATAGGCGGCGGTCTGCGAGTAGATCGGCCGCAGCAGATCAAGATCACGGATGATGGCCGCGGGGCGAAGATCGAAGACCTCGAGGACGGCACGCTGGATCTCGTCTACCGCAACGTGTTCTGTGCCAAAGCACTCGACGAACAGCCCCACCGGCTTGGCCTTGCCGATGGCGTACGCGACCTGTGCCTCGCAGCGGTCCGCCAGGCCCGCACCAACGACGTTCTTAGCCACCCAGCGCATCGCGTACGCGGCGCTGCGGTCCACCTTGGACGGGTCCTTGCCGGAAAAGGCTCCTCCCCCGTGTCTGGCCATCCCCCCGTAGGTATCAATGATGATCTTCCGGCCGGTCAGCCCCGCGTCACCCATCGGCCCGCCGATCTCGAATCGCCCTGTGGGGTTGACGAGCAGCCGGTAGTTGTTCGTGTCAATCTCGATCCCGTCGAGAACGGGGGCGACCACGTGCTCGCGGACGTCGGGTGCGAGCAGCTCACGCAGGTCAATGTCGGGCGCATGCTGCGTGGAAACCACCACGGTGTCGAGCCGGATCGGTTGCGCACCCTCATATTCGATGGTGACCTGGGTTTTGCCGTCCGGGCGCAGGTAGGGGACAACGCCGCTGCGCCGCGCCTCGGTGAGCCGCTTCGCGAGCCGATGCGCCAGCATGATCGGCAGCGGCATCAGTTCCGGTGTCTCGCGGGAGGCATAGCCGAACATCAGGCCCTGGTCGCCGGCGCCCTGCCGGTCGAACTCATCGATGCCCTCACCCTCACGCCGCTCATAGGCGTCGTCGATGCCCTGGGCAATGTCCGGTGACTGTGCCCCGATCGAGACCGAAACACCGCAGGAGGCCCCGTCGTAACCCTTGGCGGACGAGTCATAGCCGATCTCCAGGATCTTGTCCCTGATGATCCCTGGGATGTCGACGTAGGTCTTGGTGGTCACCTCGCCCGCGACGTGAACCTGGCCAGTTGTGATCAAGGTCTCAACGGCAACACGGCTGCGCTCATCATCCTTGATCATCGCATCGAGAATGGCGTCACTGATCTGGTCAGCCATCTTGTCCGGGTGGCCTTCTGTTACCGACTCGGAAGTGAAAAGGCGACGTGACACTTGATTCCTCTTTTGCGACGGCCGCACGTGCACACAGTCAGGTTCCGTGTGCCCGGATGCGGAATCCAGCCCGGCATATTGGCGATTCGCCGAGTTTAGCCGGGGAGCCAGCCCTGCGCGGGTCCAGCCCGAAGCATACCGGTCCCAGGGTACGGGTGAGACAGGGTGGGCGGAGCGTGCTGGGGCTAGGAACCACCCGGCTGCAACCGTTGCACGACCAGGTCCCACACCCGGTCGGCAAGAACCTCCTTGGGTCCGCGCGGGATCTCGGTGACCGCGCCGCCAGCGCCGAGCACGACCGCGGCGTTGTCGCCGGCCCCGAAGGCGAGCCCATCGCCGACCTGGTTGACGACAAGCAGGTCGCAGCCCTTCCGGGCAAGTTTCTCCCGCCCGGCGGCGAGCACATCGTCGGTCTCGGCGCCGAAGCCCACTATCACCTGCCCAGGCCGCCGCGCGCGCGCCCTGTGATCTCGCTCGTTCTCGTGATCTCCGCTGCCCCCATGGTCTCCGCCGTCGTCCCTGTGGTCCCTATGATTCCTGTTGTTCCTATGATCTCTATTGTTAACGAGCTCCTTCAGGACGTCCGGATTCTCGGTCAAAGCGATCGGATCTGGGACGTGGCCGCTCTTCTTGATCTTTGATTCACTGCGGGCAGCCGGGCGGAAATCCGCCACCGCCGCAGCCATCACCACGGCGTCGGCGGTCTCCGCGGCTGACAGCATGGCCGCGCGCAACTGATCGGCGGACGTGACGCGGACCATGGTGGCACCCGCTGGATCAGGCAATGCAACGTTCGCGGCTACCACGGTGACCTCGGCGCCACGGGCTACCGCCGTACCGGCAAGCGCGTAGCCCTGCCGGCCCGAGGACCAGTTGCCCAGGAAGCGTACGGGGTCGAGCTCCTCGCGAGTCCCGCCGGCAGAGACAAGCACGCGTCGCCCGGCCAGATCCGGGCGCAGGCCGGCCGCGCCGCGGGCGAGCAGCCGGATGGCGGTCTCGTAAAGCTCGGCCGCCTCGGGTAGCCGGCCGGGCCCGCTGTCGGCGCCGGTGAGCCGCCCGGCGGCCGGCTCCACGACGATCGCACCGCGCTCGCGAAGCAGCGCGACGTTGGCTCGGGTAGCGGCGTGCTCCCACATCTCGGTGTGCATCGCGGGCGCGAACATTACCGGGCAGCGCGCGGTGAGCAGCGTCGTGGTGAGCAGATCACCGGCGAGCCCGTGCGCCGCCTTGGCAAGCAGATCCGCGGTCGCGGGCGCCACGAGGACCAAGTCAGCCCGCCGTCCCAGCTGCACATGCGGCACCTCATGCACGTCCGCCCATACGTCCGTCGCCGCGGGCTGGCCGGATAGTGCGGCCCAGGTCGCGGCGCCGACAAAGCGCAGCGAATCGGGCGTGGGTATCACCCGCACGCGATGGCCGGATTCGGTCAGGCGGCGGAGCAGCTCACACGCCTTGTACGCGGCGATGCCGGCGCCGACACCGAGAACGATTTCTGCAGAAACCGTTGTTGGGCGAGCAGCCGTTGTTGGGCGAGCAGCCGCTGTTGGGCGAGCCGCCGAGTCAGGACTCGATGGTCTCTGCGGTGAGCAGCTGCTCACGGATCTCCCGCAGCGCCACGGAGAGCGGCTTCTCCTGCACGTGGGTCTCCACGAGCGGGCCGACGTACTCGAGCAGGCCCTCGCCAAGCTGAGCGTAATAGGCATTGATCTGCCGGGCCCGCTTGGCGGCCATGATGACGAGGCTGTACTTGCTGTCCACGATGGCCAGCAGCTCATCGATCGGCGGGTTGGTAATGCCTTCTGCGGTGGGGCTCCCTGCCACGTTCTGCCTTCCTGGTCACGATCTTCGGTCGTCATACGGGACGACCGTCCCCGGCCTCAGGAATCCGTTAATGACTCACTGGAGCGCGTGTCAACATTACCAGCCGCTCACATACGTCATCGACAGACGTGTTCACGAGGGTGACGTCGAATTCGTCTTGAGCCGCCAGTTCGCCCTGTGCGGTGGCGAGCCGCCGTCTGACAGTCTCTGACGGCTCGGTGCCGCGCTCGTTGAGGCGGCGGACAAGCTCGTCCCAGGACGGCGGCGCGAGGAAGATCAGCAGTGCTCCTGGCATCGCGCTGCGTATCTGGCGTGCCCCCTGCACATCGACCTCAAGCAATGACGGCACGCCCGCCGCGAGCTTCGCCATGACGGGCGCACGTGGAGTGCCGTATCTGTGCCCCGAGTAACGCGCCCACTCGAGAAGTTCACCCTCGGCAACTAGCCGGTCGAATTCACGGTCGCTGACGAAGTGGTATTCGCACCCGTCCCGCTCGCCTGGCCGTGGTCGCCGTGTCGTCACCGACACCGAGAGCCAGATCTGCGGGTAGGCCTGCCTGAGCCTGGCTATGACTGTGCTCTTGCCGACGCCCGAAGGCCCCGACAGGACCGTCAACCGCGCCTCGCGACCGGCCTGGCCTGTGCCTGGCTGGTCGCGGGCGCGACCGCCGGGCGAAGCGGCCGCGCCCCCTCGCCCGCCTCCTAGGAATTCAGCTTCGGTCAGAGATCATCCCCGCCGAACTCGTTCTCCAGCGCGGCGCGCTGGTTGGTGCCGAGACCGCGCACACGCCGTGAGTCGGCGATGTTGAGCCGGTCCATGATCTGCTTGGCGCGTACCTTGCCGACGCCGGGAAGTGACTCGAGCAACGATGAAACCTTCATCTTGCCGATGACGTCGTCGGTCTGGCCTTCTTTGAGGATCTCGGCCAGAGTTGTACCGCCCCGCTTGAGCCTGTTCTTGACCTCGGCACGTTCCTTGCGGGCCTGGGCTGCCTTTTCCAGGGCCGCGGCGCGCTGCTCGGGGGTGAGGGGAGGAAGAGCCACGCCGGTTCACCTCGGGTTTCTTCTAGAAAAACTGCGGTCGGGAGGGGAACCTAGCGACTCCGTGCCCCTTCAGGCAACGCAAACCCGTGTTCGTCACGTCACAAATTGGCTGATATTACTATCCGATCAGGACCGAATACTCATTGTCACCAAAATCCTGGTCATCCGAGGTCCGCGCAGACACGATGGCGCACAGGTCCCAGGCGTGATGTTACTCGCCGCGGGACGGAATGCGACGCGCCAACGGCCCACGATGCCCGGTTAGCGTGCTGGAACCGGCCACTGCCTCCATTCGGGCCAAGAGCACCGTCCTGGGCCGGCTGAACGGCCGACGCACACCAGCCTTGCGCGAACGTTACCGACTCCAGCTCGATACCTCACCTGCATCAAGATCACCTGCGGTGGATGCCCGCAATACCCAATTGGGCCTCGGTTTGACACCCGGTGGGCCATTAGGCTCAGGCCAGTTGCGAATCCCTACGACCGCTGGAGGGTGGCGCCCGGCGCAACGAGGCGGCCAGGGCGGCCGCGACCGCGCCAGGATCGGGCGCGCTGGTGATCGGGCGCCCGATCACCAGCAAGTCCGCGCCCGCGCTCAGCGCCTCCTCCGGCGTCGCTACCCTGGCCTGATCCTGGCTTTCCGATCCGGCCGGCCGCACACCAGGCGTGATGAGCGCAATGTCGGGCCCGACCTCAGCGCGCACGGCAGCGACCTCTTGTGGTGAGCAGACCAGCGCCCGCGCGCCGGCTCTAACAGCGAGCGCCGCGAGCCTGCGCGCCACATCAGGCACCGTACCTGCGACCCCGGTCTCGGCGAGGTCGGCGCCGCTGAGCGAGGTGAGCACGGTGACGGCGGCGATCTGAGTCTCTGGCGCGGCGTCCACCGCGGCACGGATCATGGCCTGGCCGCCGGCCGCGTGCACGGTGAGCAGGGCCGGCCGCAGCCGCGCCACCACCCGCGCGGCCGCTGCGACCGTCGCGGGGATGTCGTGCAGTTTGAGGTCGAGGAGTACCTCGACCTTGCTCGCCCCCCGCACCGACGCCACCGCGTTTGGCCCGTAGCGCAAGTACAGCTCGAGCCCTATCTTGACCGTGCTCACGTGCGGCGTGACCAGGCTCGCCCACCGCGCCGCCGTTTCCAGGTCGGGCGCGTCAAGCGCGACGGCGATGGGCGCCGGGCGCGGCGGGATGTTCATGGGCAGGCCCTCCGTCATAGCTTCCTGTGATGCGTGCCGGCGCGAAGCAGCACGGCACCGGCCGGCTCGTGCGCGATCCCGACGACGTCCCGCAGCCGCCCGACGCCGCGGCTAGCAAGTTCCTCCTCAAGCTCGCGCAGGATGCGGGGGCAGGCACAAGGGTCATTGAAGATCGCGGTTCCCACGCTGACCATGTCGGCGCCCGCCAGGACGAACTCGAGCGCGTCCCTTCCGGTCCGCACCCCGCCCATCCCGATGATGGGGATGTCCGGCAGGGCCGCGCGGACCTGCCAGACGCACCGGACCGCCACCGGCCGGATCGCCGGGCCGGACAGCCCCCCGGTGAGGCCGGCCAGAACGGGCCGCATCGTGTCAGGGTCAATCGCCATGCCGAGCAAGGTGTTGATCATCGAGAGGCCATCTGAACCCGCCGCCACGCATGCGCGAGCCACAGCAACGATATCCGTTACGTCTGGCGACAATTTCGCAAACACGGGAATGTCACATCTGGTCCGTCCGCGAACCGCGGCCATGACGGCGGCGGCGGCGTCCGGATGGCACGCGAACACCTGTCCCCTGTCCGTCACGTTCGGGCAGGAAATGTTCACCTCGATCGCGGTGACCCCTGAGGCCTCAGACAGCCGGCCCGCAAGTTCGGCGTACTCATCCACGCTGCCACCCGCGATGGACACCATCGCACGCGCGCCGCGTGACAGCAGCCAGGGAAGGTCGCGCTGGAGGAACGCGTCGATACCGGGTCCCTGCAGGCCAATTGAGTTGAGCATGCCGCTGTCGGTCTCCATCATGCGCGGCGTGGGGCGGCCTGCCCGCGGCGCGAGCATGACCGACTTGGTCACCACCGCGCCGATCTTGGAAACATCGAAGAACTGCGCGAGTTCGCGGCCCGATGCGGCACATCCCGAGGCGGTGAGAATGGGGTTGGGCAACTCGATGTGACCGAGCCTTGTGCGCAGGTCAACCGGCATTGCCGGCCTCCAGCGGCTCCTGGCCAGCCCGAGCATTCCAGCCTGGCGCACCAAGCGCGTCGAACGGGATGGTGCCGATGTCATCCCACCGGACCTGGTCGCCGCGGAACACGGGGCCATCGACGCAAGAGCGCACCATGCGGGTGATTCCGTCGTTGCCGAGCACCGGCAGCACACAGGTCATGCATACGCCAATGCCGCAGCCCATCGACTCCTCGACAGAAGCGAGCACCGGGATGTCGTACTTACCGGCATCGGCGGTGACCGCACGGAGCATCGGCATCGGCCCGCAGGCGTAAATCACATCGGTCCTCGCCTCATGGATGACCTGGCTGAGCACGTCGGTCACCAAGCCACGCGCCCCGAGCGAGCCATCGTCTGTGGTGATCATGGTGGTCCGACCGGTACGCCTGGCGGTGAGCGCCCCGAGCACCCGGTCAGCGCTTGCGGCGCCGAGCAGGAAGTCCACCTGGCAGCCATGTGCGCGCAGACGGTCGGACAGCGAGAACAGCGGCGAGCTTCCGTAACCTCCGCCGATGAGCAGGCAGTTCACCGGATCGCGGGGAATCGGAAACGGCCGGCCGAGCGGGCCGGTGATATCCAGCGTGTCCCTCGCCCGCCGCCGCGCGAGCCACTGGGTGCCCCTGCCGAGCGCGGCGAACACGAACTCGACCGTACCGCCATGATCGGGGCGCACGTCGTAGATGGAGAAGGCACGGCGCAGCAACATGGCGGTGTGCGGGCCGCCCACCGCGACCGCGACGAACTGGCCGGGCCTGAAACGCTCGGCGATCGGGGGCGCGACAACGGTCATCGCGCAGTAGGCGTCAAGCCGGCGGACCGTCAGCACCGTTCCGCGTATCTGGACAGGTGCCACGCCTGTCTCACCGTCCTCAACTGTCATCGGGCCCGGACCCTACGGCTTATGAGCAATGCCGCCGCCCCGCGCGACGCGGCCCGGGTCGCCGCCGGGCTGCCGACCTCGATGGCCGGTGCCACAGCAGCACGATCACCAGCTACACGACCGCGACCCAGACCCAGAACCGGACCCAGACCACGGGCACGACCCAGACCACGGGCACGACCCAGCGCGCGACCCAAACCACGACCACGACCGGCAGAACCACCGTCGGCAACACTTACCAGCGGCACGCCCGTCAAAGTCACCACCACCAAAGCTCGCCCGCCGTCACGCCCACCGCCGGTCACGATCACCAAGAGCACGCCCGCCGGCACCGTCAGCATCACGGTCAGCACTTCCGCCGTGAGCACTTCCACCGTCAGCACGACTGGCGGCACCGCGCATCCGGCGCGCATGCTCCTGCAACGACCTGACGCCGACCTCGCCCCTGATGATCGCCTCGATGCCCTGCACGGCGGCGGCCAGGCCGGCCACCGTCGTTACGCACGGTATCCCGCGGCGCACCGCGGCGGTCCTGATCTCGTAGCCATCCAGGCGCGGGCCGGCGTGCCCAGCGCTGCCGAACGGCGTGTTCACGATGAGATCGACCTCGCCGGCCAGGATGCGGGTCACGATGGTCGGTTCGCCGCCGCGCCCGGGTCCGTCGCTGTGCTTACGCACGATGGTGGCACGTACCCCGTTGCGGCGCAGCACCTCGCCGGTTCCCGCGGTGGCCAGGATCTCAAACCCCAGGTCGGCAAGCCGCTTGACGGGGAACACCATGGCGCGCTTGTCGGTGTTGGCCACAGAAACGAACGCGCGGCCCTTGACGGGAAGTGACCCATACGCCGCCGCCTGCGATTTCGCGTACGCGGTGCCGAAGACCTCGTCGATGCCCATCACCTCGCCGGTGGACCGCATCTCGGGGCCGAGCACCGTATCCACACCGCGGCCTGCCGCGTCGCGGAAGCGGTTGAAGGGCAGCACCGCCTCCTTGACGGCGATGGGTGCCTCGAGCGGCGGTGTCCCGCCGTCCCCCTCCGACGGCAGCATCCCCTCGGCCCGCAACTGCGCCACCGTGGCACCGAGCATGATCCGCGCCGCGGCCTTAGCCAGCGGAACCGCGGTCGCCTTGGACACGAACGGGACCGTACGCGAGGCCCGGGGATTGGCCTCAAGCACGTACATCACACCGGCCGCGAGCGCGTACTGAACGTTCAGCAGGCCACGCACGGCGACGCCACGGGCGATCACCTCGGTCGAGACCCGGATGCGGTCGACGTCCTCGCGGCCCAGAGTGATTGGCGGCAGCGCGCAGGCCGAATCGCCTGAATGGATGCCCGCCTCCTCGATGTGCTCCATAACGCCGCCGAGGAACAGTTCCTCGCCATCGAACAGTGCGTCCACGTCAAGCTCGACCGCATCGTCAAGGAACTTGTCCACGAGCACGGGATGTTCCGCGCTCACGTCGGCGAGCCGCCCCGCGCGGCCGATGTAGCCCTCCAGGGTGGCATCGTCGTAGACGATCTCCATGCCCCGTCCGCCGAGCACGTAGGACGGGCGCACAAGGACGGGATAGCCGATCTTGTCGGCGATTGCCTTGGCCTCCGCGTAGGAGAACGCGGTGCCGTGCCTCGGCGCAGGCAGGCCCGCCTCGGCGAGCAGCCGGCCGAACGCACCGCGTTCCTCGGCTAGGTGGATGGCCTCCGGGCTAGTACCTGCGATCGGTACCCCCGCCTCGGCGAGCCCGCGCGCGAGGCCGAGCGGCGTCTGCCCGCCAAGCTGCACGATGACCCCGGCGACCGGGCCCGCCGCCTGCTCCGCATGTACCACCTCGAGCACGTCCTCGAGCGTGAGCGGCTCAAAGTAAAGCCGGTGCGAGGTGTCATAGTCGGTAGACACGGTCTCCGGGTTGCAGTTGACCATCACGGTCTCGTAGCCGGCCGCAGCCAGCGCGAACGAGGCGTGCACGCAGGCGTAGTCGAACTCGATGCCCTGCCCGATGCGGTTCGGGCCGCTGCCGAGGATGATCACTTTCGGCAGCTGGCCCTCCGGTACTTCGCTCTGCTCGTCATACGTCGAGTACAGGTACGGCGTGCGGGCGGCGAACTCGGCGGCGCAGGTGTCGACAGTGTGGTAGACGGGCCGGATGCCGAGAGCACGGCGAAGCTCGCGCACCACCGGCTCGGGCATCCGGCGCAGCTCGCCGATCTGCGCATCGGAGAAGCCGAGGCGCTTGGCAGAAAGAAGCACCGTCGCCGTGAGCGCGTCAGCCCGCGCGAGCCGTTCTGCTTCTTCTTCGATCCCAGCAATCTGATCAAGAAACCACGGGTCGATGGCTGTGGCCTCGTGCAACCCAGTCACGCTCGCGCCTGCCCGCAGCGCCTGGTGGACGGCCGCCAGCCTGCCGTCGTGCGGCGTCCTGCAGCGCTCCAGCAGCTCAGCGACGTCTCCGGGGGGATCGGCCCAGGTCAAGGTGGCACCGGGCCGCTCAAGCGATCTCAGCGCCTTCTGCAAGGCTTCAGGGAACGACCGGCCGATGGCCATCGCCTCTCCGACCGATTTCATGTGCGTGGTCAGGGCCGGATCGGCGCCAGGGAACTTCTCGAAGGCGAACCTCGGCACCTTGACCACCACGTAGTCCAGGCTGGGCTCGAAGCTCGCGGGGGTCGCACCGGTGATGTCGTTGAGGATCTCGTCAAGCGTGTAGCCGATGGCGAGCTTCGCCGCGATCTTGGCGATGGGGAAACCGGTGGCCTTGGACGCGAGCGCCGAGGAGCGCGACACCCGCGGGTTCATTTCGATCACAACCATGCGGCCGGTCCCCGGCTGCACCGCGAACTGGATGTTGCAGCCGCCGGTGTCCACCCCGACCGCGCGGATCACCGCGATCGCCACGTCACGCATGTGCTGGTATTCACGGTCGGTAAGGGTCATCGCGGGCGCCACGGTCACCGAGTCACCGGTGTGCACGCCCATCGGGTCGATGTTCTCGATCGAGCAGACCACGACAACGTTGTCATGCCGGTCACGCATCAACTCGAGCTCGAACTCCTTCCAGCCGAGGATCGACTCTTCGAGCAGCACCTCGGTGACCGGGCTCGCGTCAAGGCCGGCGCCCGCGATCAGCTGCAGTTCGTCCTCGCCCGCAGCGATGCCCGAACCCGATCCGCCGAGTGTGTACGACGGCCGCACGACGAGGGGATAACCCAGCTCGGCGGCGGTGCGCAGGCACTCATCCATGGAGTGGCAGACCTGGCTGCGCGGCACTTCGGCGCCGAGGCCGGTGACGATCTGCTTGAACCGCGCGCGATCCTCCCCCGCCCGGATAGCGTCGATATTGGCGCCGATCAGCTCGACTCCCTGCTCGCGGAGCACGCCTGAGTCGTGCAGGGCGACGGCGCAGTTGAGCGCCGTCTGGCCGCCGAGCGTCGGCAGCAAGGCGTCGGGCCGCTCGCGCTGGATCACCTTCGCCACCGTGTCGGGCGTGACAGGCTCGACGTACGTGGCGTCCGCGAACTCCGGATCTGTCATGATCGTCGCCGGGTTGGAGTTCACCAGGCTGACCCTGATGCCCTCCTGGCGGAGCACCCGGCAGGCCTGGGTGCCCGAATAGTCAAACTCACAGGCCTGGCCGATGACGATGGGGCCGGAGCCGATCACGAGGACCGACCGCAGCCCGGCGCGGCGCGGCATCAGCGAGCACCGTCCATCAGCCAGGCGAACTGATCGAAAAGCCCGATCGCGTCGTGCGGGCCCGGGGCAGCCTCCGGGTGATACTGCACGCTGAACGCGGGGCGGTCGAGCAGCCGCAGCCCCTCCACGACACCATCGTTCAGGCACGCGTGACTGACGTGGGCAAGGCCATAAGGAGTCCTGAACGGCTGCGCCACAGGCATCGCCCATGTCCGTGCGGACCCAGCCTCGTGCATCCCACCGGCCCAGTCTTGACGGACCGCCCCACCCGCCTCGGCGACCTCGTTAGCCACACTAGTCCGATCGGCCTCGGCCACATTGGCAACATTGGCCACGTCAGCATCTCCAGTCCCAATCGCCTCGCCAGCTCCATTCTTTGCCTCACCAGTCTCACCGGCAGCAAAGACGCCTGGCGGTGCGACCGCGAAGCCATGGTTGTGGCTTGTGATATGCACGCGGCCGGTGGCCAGATCCGCCACCGGCTGGTTCACGCCGCGGTGCCCGAAGAGCAGCTTGTACGTGCCGAGCCCGAGAGCGCGGCCAAGTATCTGGTTGCCCAGGCAGATTCCGAACAGCGGGATACGCTCCTCGAGCACGCCGCGCATCGTTTCGACGGCGTAACCGGCCGCGGCCGGGTCACCTGGCCCGTTGCTGAAGAAAACCCCGTCGGGCCGGACCGCGAGGATATCCGCGAGGGTGGCGGTCGCGGGGAGCACGTGGACCTCGCAGCCGCGTTCCGCCATCTTGCGCGGTGTCATCGCCTTGATGCCGAGATCCACCGCGGCGACCCGGTATCTGGTAGCGGTGCCGCGGGGCGGCCGCACCACGTAGGGCTCCCGGGTCGACACCTCGCGGGCCAGGTCGGCGCCTGCCATCGACGGGCTGGCCGCGACTCTTTCCAGCAGCGCATCCGGGTGGGCCACATCGGCGGCGTCCACCGATATCCCAGCGCGCATGGCACCCTTCGCACGCAGGTGCCTGGTGAGTGCGCGGGTGCCCGCGATGGCAATGCCGGTAACGCCTTGGGCCCGCAGTTCGTCGTCCAGACTGCGCATCGCGCGCCAACTGGACGCGACCCGCGCCGGCTCTCGCACCACGTAGCCCGCGACCCAGATCCGCCGTGACTCGTGATCTTCGTCGTTGATCCCGGTGTTACCGATGTGCGGCGCCGTCATCACCACGATCTGTCTGTGGTAAGACGGGTCGGTCAGAGTCTCCTGGTAGCCGGTCATCGCCGTGTTGAAGACCATCTCACCGAACGACTGGCCCGGCGGCACGCGCTGCCCCGGCGGCACGCGCTGCCCCGGCGGCAGGGCGCCGAACGCGGCGCCCCGCGCCGCCCAGCCGTCCTCGAGCACCAGGATAGCGGCGGGCCCGCTCATGTCAGCTTCCCGTCGATGACCGAGGGCGATCCGCGCAGGAACGTGGCGATCACCCGGCCGGGTAGGGCCATGCCTGCGAACGGGGTGTTACGGCTTTTTGACGGGGACGCGGACGGGTCCACCTGCGCCCGGCTGGACGGGTCGTACAGCGTCAGGCAGGCCGCAGCCCCGGCCCGAAGCGGCTGGCCATGTCCGGTCAGGCGCCCTATCAAGGCCGGGCGCACGGACATCCGATCCGCGACGCCCGCCCAGTCGAGCAGACCGGTGTCCACCATCGCCTCCTGAACCACGCGCAGCGCCGTCTCAAGTCCAGTCATCCCGAAGGCCGCCACGGCCCACTCGGTTTCCTTGTCCTCCGCCGGGTGCGGTGCGTGGTCGGTGGCTACGCAGTCGATAGTGCCGTCGGCGAGTCCGGCGCGTAGCGCCGTGACGTCCACGGCAGTCCGCAGCGGCGGGTTGACCTTGTAAACCGGGTCGTAGCTCGCCGCGAGTTCGTCGGTAAGCAGCAGGTGGTGCGGCGTCACCTCAGCGGTGACCCGCCAGCCCTTGCTCTTAGCCCAACGGATAATCTCCACCGAACCCGCGGTGGAGACGTGGCAGATGTGCAGCCGTGAATCCACATGCGCGGCGAGCAGGCAGTCCCTGGCGATCACCGCCTCCTCCGCCACCGCAGGCCAGCCAGCCAGGCCCAGCTTGCCTGCCATCTCGCCCTCGTTGAGCTGGGCGTCTTCTGTCAGCCTGGGCTCCTGCGCGTGCTGGGCGATCACACCGTCGAACGCCTTGACGTATTCGAGCGCGCGGCGCATGAGTAGCGCGTCGCTTACGCAGCGGCCGTCGTCGGAGAAGATCCGCACTCTCGCCGCCGAGTCGGCCATCGCCCCCAGCTCGGCCAGCTGGGCGCCGGCCAGGCCCTGGGTCACGGCGCCGACCGGGTACACGTCGCTACGACCGGCCTGGCGGCCGAGGCGCCACACCTGCTCCACCACGCCCGCGGTATCGGCGGCCGGCTCGGTGTTGGCCATGGCATGCACGGCCGTGAACCCGCCGAGTGCGGCAGCAGCCGTGCCCGTCGCGACGGTCTCGGCGTCCTCGCGGCCCGGCTCGCGCAAATGCGTGTGCAGGTCGACAAGACCGGGCAGCGCGATCAGGCCATCAGCGTCGATCACCGCTGCGCCAGCCGCGGCAAGACCGCGCCCAGTCTCGGCGATCACGCCGTCACGGATAAGCAGATCTTCCGGCTCGCCCGAGGCCGACCGGGCACCTCTAATCAGCCAGGTAGCCGCGGCCCGCCGAGGCCCGTCAGGTGTCTCGGCCGCGCCGTGCGTCGCTGTTCCTGCCGCGCTGGCTGTGCCGCTGGCGCCCATTTCCGTCATGCCGGCACCGCCATCCCGCCGAGCAGCAGGTAGAGCACGGCCATACGGACGCTAACCCCGTTGGCTACCTGCTCGACCACGGTGGATCTCGGCGCGTCGGCAACTTCGGCCGCGATCTCGACACCACGGTTCATCGGTCCCGGGTGCATCACGATGGCGTGCTCGGGCAGCATCCCCATCCGGGCGGCATCCAGCCCATAGCGGCGGCTGTACTCGCGCACACTCGGGAAGAACGCAGCTTTCATCCGCTCTTGCTGTACCCGCAGCATCATGATGACGTCACTCTTCGGAACCGTTGCCGTCAGGTCGTAACTGACAGCGCAGGGCCAGGTGTCCACCGCAACGGGCTGCAGGGTCGGGGGGCCGACGAGCGTGACATCCGCGCCCAGAGTGTGCAGCAGCAGCACGTTGGACCTTGCCACCCTGCTGTGCAATATGTCGCCGACGATGGTTACCCGCAGCCCTTCCAGCCTGCCGAGGCGACGCCGCATGGTGAACGCGTCGAGCAGTGCCTGGGTCGGATGCTCGTGGGTGCCGTCACCTGCGTTGACCACGCTGCCACGAACCCAGCCGGCCAGCCTGTGCGGCGCGCCTGAGGCACTGTGCCTGATGACCACGCCGTCTGCGCCCATGGCCTCCAGCGTCTGGGCCGTGTCCTTGAGGCTCTCACCCTTGGCGACGCTGGACCCCTTCGCGGAGAAATTGATCACATCTGCGGACAGCCGCTTCGCCGCCGCCTCGAAGGAGATCCTTGTCCTGGTCGAGTCTTCGAAGAAAAGGTTGACAACCGTGCGGCCACGAAGGGTGGGCAGTTTCTTGATCGGACGATCGGACATCCGAGCGAGCTCGTCCGCGGTATCGAGGATGAGAAGCGCGTCGTCCCTGGTCAGATCCCCTGCCGAAATCAGATGACGGTTCATGACTGCCCCCTGGCGATGTGCTGAGGCGAATCACCTGGTGACTCGGCGCGCGGGTCATCCCGCACGTCGCTACGCCAGCCATCCCGGGGCCCGGCGCGTGGGTCACTGCGCGAATCGGCGTCCGGATCATTCCGCGGATCGCCAGCCGCCGCGCCCTGACTGAGTAGCACCGTATCCTCGTCGTCGGTCTCTTCGAGCAGCACCCGGACGACTTCATGCTGCGAGGTCGGCAGGTTCTTGCCCACGTAGTCGGCGCGGATCGGCAGCTCGCGGTGACCACGATCGACAAGCGTCGCTAATTGCACGGCGCGCGGCCGCCCAATATCGTTCAGCGCGTCCAATGCGGCGCGAACGGTCCGGCCCGAATAGAGCACGTCATCGACCAGCACGACGGTCCGGCGGTCGATGCCCTCTGCAGGCACATGGGTGGGTCCGAGCGCGCGAGCCGGGCGCATTCTCAGGTCGTCGCGGTACATGGTGATGTCGAGTGAACCCCAGGGCAGCGAATGCCCCTCGACCTGCGAGATGCGCTCGGCGAGCCGACGCGCGAGCGGCACGCCGCGGGTGGGAATGCCGAGCAGGACCACGTCGCCCGCGCCCTTGGTTCGTTCGATGATCTCGTGGGCAATCCTCGTCAGGGCGCGCCCTATGTCGGCGCTATCGAGAACGGCCTTGCCCCCCTCAGCGTCGGCTGAACGGGCAATGCGGCCGCCCGGACCGCCAGCTTCGGCCGAACCCGACGCACGCACCGAGGGGCCAGTACCCGGACCAGATTTGCTAGAGGCAGGCATGAAAAGCGACCTCCTTTCCCGCCTCTCGGGACGGGCCTTAAAGGATGTCTGTCACTCTCACGTTACCAGCACTGATCACGGCCTCGTGGCAGCAACGCGGTGCGAACCCCGTCTCAAGTTCCGGCGCGGGCCGTAATGCTGCCTCAACCCGAAGCTCGTAACATTTTTGAGCAAACCACATATTTCGGGCGGCCTGACGGCCTGTCCACACGGCCGGTTAGCAGACTAGAACCCTTGCCTCATAGAGCTTTTCGGCGTAAACGGCCGATCATGGATGGCCGTCGGACGGCATGAACAAAGCGCGAAGCTTCACCCAGTTTTTGCCGTTCGGCTTGACCTGGGCCCGCTCGCGGCTTACTGTCACTGTCCGTAACCATTACCGTAAGTGACGAGTGGCCGGGGGGCCGAGAAGATGCCATCCGAGTACGCAAAGGCACTGGGCGCGCGGCTGCGCGCCATCCGAACCCAGCAAGGCCTCTCCCTGCATGGGGTCGAGGAAAAGTCCCGCGGCCGGTGGAAGGCCGTGGTGGTCGGCTCCTACGAGCGCGGCGACCGGTCGGTGACTGTGCAGAAGCTCGCTGAGCTAGCCGAGTTCTACGGCGTGCCGGTATCTGAGCTGCTGCCCGGCGACGCCGCGCCGACGCCGCTTGCGCCGACGCCGAAGCTCGTCATCGACCTCGAGCGGATGATCGAGTTGCCCAAGGACAAGGCGGGTCCGCTGGCCCGCTACGTGGCCACCATCCAGAGCCAGCGGGGCGACTACAACGGCAAGGTGCTTTCGATCCGTCAGGAGGACCTGCGCTCGCTGGCGGTCATCTACGACAGGTCACCGACCGACCTAACCGAGGAACTCATCAGCTGGGGCGTACTCGACGCTGAGGCGCGCCGCGCCGTAGAGGCCTTCTAAGGTTCCCTGGCCTGGTAGTCCCCGGAGTCGGCCCGTCGCCGCACCAGGTCGTCGCCGCACCAGGCCGTCGCCGCACCAGGCCGTCGCCGCACCAGGCCGACACTGCACCAGGCCGGCACTGCACCAGGCCGGCACTGCACCAGGCCGACGCTCCGTCAGGTAGGCCGCCCGACCGCCTTGGCCCAGCGGGGGCGCGCCAGATCTAGCCGCATCACGCCAAAGCAGCCGGCGCGTGCTCCGGTGCCCGGGGACGCGGACGCCCAGCGCTGCGCATCGTGAGGCATGCGGAACGAGGCCATCTCCTGGCTCCATAATCAGGCCGCAAGCACTCCCAAAGCGTCCTCGACGAGCCCCAGAAATGTCTCGGAATCCCGAAGCAAGTCGTCAGCTTCCCGCGCACTGACCGCCCGCGGAAGGCCCGCCTCCGCTGCTGCGCGCTTCGCAGCGCCCGCGGCAAAGAACGCCGCCCACTCGGAGAGCGCAGGTGCCACGCGCGGAAGAAGTTCCCAGACGCTGCGCGGGCCGCGCCGACGTGGTCCGCCGTTAGGTTCGGCCCGCGCGGACACCACCGCAGCGGCCGCGCGCAACGCGGCCAGGTGAGCGGCCACATATCGAGTGGCTGGTGCAGGCTCGGCGGCCGCCGCCGCGAGGCCGTGGCGCGCCGACTCGAGCAGCGTCACGATCGACGGCGCCACCCGGGGCCGCTCTGGGCGCACCGCTGCTGTGACTGCGTTCATCCCTGCTACCTCCCTACTCGTGCGGAGCGGTGGCCAGGCGAGGCGCTTCCCCTCGCCGCGCCTGGCCCCGCACGGCTACCCCGGGGGTCTTGAGGCTGCCGTGCGGCTCCGCGTACTCCCATTCGAACACGAGTTCGATGAGATGTCCAGCCAGTAGGCGGACACGTGTTCGAAGTTACGCGAGGGGTGTGACATTTCTGACCCGCGCATGTCCCGCCGGGTGCGTCCAAGCGGCGCGGTTGCGGACGGTGCGGTTGCGGACGGTGCGGTTGCGGACGGCGCGGCTGCCGACGGCGCGGCTGCCGACGGCGCGACCCCCGGGGTCCTCCCACAGAATGTAACGGCCCGCTTACTACTTGATGAGAATCCGCCGATTCGGTCAGGAATCTCCAGACCAGCCGCATCCATGGCCATCACCGCGTCGACCTCGGGCGCAAAGCCTTGCCGTGGCGGCGCCGCACGCAACCGGGCACTGCGGAACGGCGCAAACTACACCTGAGCGGCCATCGAATCTGATGTCATGACCTCTGAATGAAGCGGCAACGCGCCGCGCAGGGAGGCTGACTGGCGTGACCGGGCGGGCGAGCACGTTGCTCGGCGGCCGCTACCGACTCGGCGAGCCGATCGGGCGTGGCGGGATGGGCGCGGTGTGGCGTGCCAGGGACACGGTGCTTGACCGCGATGTCGCGATCAAGATCCTGGTGCTCCAGGTCGACGACAATCCCGACGCGAGCGCGCGCTTCCGCCGCGAGGCCCGCTTGCTCGCCCGGCTGTCACACCCACGTCTTGGCGGTGTGCACGACTACGGCGAGGAAGAAGGCCGCGCCTTCATGGTGATGGACTTCCTCACCGGCGAGACCCTGCAGCACCGGCTTGGCCGGGTAGGCCGGATGCCGGCCGCCGACGCAGCCGAGATCGCCGCGCAGGTCGCAGAGGGGCTGCACGCCGCTCATCAGGCCGGTGTGATCCACCGCGACGTTAAGCCAGCCAACGTCATCCTCGCCGAGCAAGGCGTGAAGCTGGTGGATTTCGGGATCGCGCTCGGCGCGGGAGACGACCCGCTGACCGCGACAGGGACGCTGGTCGGCAGCGCGACGTATCTCGCGCCCGAACGGGGCGCGGGGCGGCCAGCAACCCCGGCATCGGATGTCTACTCACTTGCGGTCGTCCTTTACCAGATGCTGGCGGGAAAGCCGCCGTTCACGTCCACCGATCCCGTCTGGGTCGTCTCCGCCCACGCACAAGAAACGGCTCCGCCATTGCCCGGCGATATCCCCGCCGGCCTGGCCCAATGCTGTCGTGGCGCGATGGAGAAGAATCCGGCGCTACGGCCCGCGTCGGCGCTCGCGTTCGCTGCGATGCTGCGCGAAGGATCCGCGCGGACCGAACTCTTTGCGCGCAATGGAACAGGCATCCAAGGCACATTGTTCGCCGCCTCGACGGCGACCTCGACGGCAGGGGCGCGCGGTCATCAACGGCGCGGCTTCGACGGAGCGCGCGAGCAGGGCGGTCCAGGGACAGGGACCCGCGTCGGATCCGCCGATCGGTCCTGGCCGCCAACCCAGGCCTTGCCGCTAGCCGAGACGCCGGCCGTGACGCCGCAGCCATCGCGGCCACGCTTGCGGCGCTGGTCGCTACCGGCCGCCGCGACTGTCGCCGCGATCATCGCAGGAACCGGAATCGTTATGGCAGTCGCAGCCGCGCCCGGGTCCGGGCACGCGGCGAGGCTGCACGAAACGGCAGCCGCCCATGATAAGGGCGGCCGCCCACCCGCCCAGCCGCCCTCGCTGCCCCCGAACTCGTTACCCGCGACGCCGTGGGTGATCGCCGCGGGTACCCAGCAGAATCCGGGTCAGGTGCAGCCGCCACCCCCTGTGCTTGCCCCGCCCGGCGCCACAGTGCGGGTCACGGAGATCCTGGTCAACAACGCCAAGGAATCCGTTACAAGCGCCACGCTTAACCTGTCCGCACCCCAGGGATGGACCGTCACACCTGAGTCGTCGCCCGCCGTGGCATCGGTCCCCGCGGGCGGCAAGGCAGCCGTCACGTGGCGTGTCACCGCCCCGGCCGGCGCGCAGCCCGGCGGGTTCAACCTGGTCGCCGCCGCCACCTGCTCGGCAGCCGCCCAGTGCGCGGCGGCCCCCGTCACCGGCAGCGCCGTGGTCCCGTACGCCTCTTTCAGCCAGGCCTTCAATAACGCGGGAATCGCGCCGCAGGCGGAAGCCGCAGCGGCGAACCTCGACGGAACTGGGCTAAGTTACCAGACCGAGGCGCTCGCAGCCGCCGGTTACCTGCCGGGCGGCCAGGTGGCACACGACGGCATCTTGTTCGAATGGCCCAATGCACCGGCCGGTAAGCCGGACAACGTCGCGGCACAGGGCCAGACGTTCCTCATTGCCGCGACCGGCCCCCACCTGGCATTCCTGGGCGCCGCAGACTTCGGCAGCACAGGCGGTAACGGGACAGTCTTCTACCAGAACGGCGCTCAGCAGTCGTTCCACCTCGCCATGGACGATTGGTGGGCGAACCAGGCAACGCCTGGCCAGGACGAACTCGCCGTCACGACGGCACACCCCAACGGCCCCCCTGACCAGCCGCCACTGACCGGCCCTCCGGTGGCGGTCTACTTCGCTTCGATCCCGCTTCGGCAGGGCGCCGCGGTGGAGGCCGTCACCCTGCCCGCAGGATCAGCGCCCGCCAACGGGGTGCCGTGCCTGCACCTGTTCGCAATCGCCGTCGGCTGACCCTAACTCTGCGGGCACCGGGCCGAAGCGCGCATTACGGCTTCGGTAAGCTGGCTCGTGTGCCTCCACAAATCGAGTTGCGGGAACTCGACACGGTCGCCTTCACCGCTCAACTTGAGGCGTGTTTGTCGGTTTACGCGGCCGCGATGAACCCGCCCGCTGTCCAGCTTCCTGGCAGGCGATCCATCATGGAGCGGCACCTCGCCTATCCCCGCTTCCGGGGCGTCGCAGCTAGCAGCGACCAGCCTCGCGCGATCATCGGCTTCGCGTACGGGTTCCACGGTGAGAATGGCCAGTGGTGGCACGACCTCGTGGAGTCCGCAGTAACCGCCACCTCAGGCCGCGGGCCCGCAAGCGGCTGGCTTGCCGACTCGTTCGAAATCGGCGAGGTACACGTGCACCCGGAATATCAGGGCCACGGAGTCGGCCGCCGCATGATGCTCGCGCTCACCGCCGACCGCACCGAGCGGACCGCCGTGCTGTCCACGCGCGACGCCGCTTCACCTGCCAGGCATCTCTATTACAAGCTCGGCTTCAGCGACCTGCTCAGCCAGTTCTGCTTTCCTGGCGGGCCCGAGCGTTACGCGGTGATGGGGGCCGCGCTGCCTCTGGTTTCAGGCTGACGCCCGCGCGAGCCCCGGTCCCGCAGGCCGAGCACGTGGTAAATCTCCCGGGTGGCGGTTGACCGGTTGAGCGTATAAAAGTGCAGGCCGGGGACACCCTCATCGAGCAGGCGCTGGCACATCGCCGCCGCGAACTCCACCCCGATTTCCCTAACGGCTGCGCTGTCGTGCGCCACCCCGCGAAGCCGTTCGGCTAGCTCGGGTGGGAACTTGGCGCCCGACAGCACCGCGGCCCGCTCGATCATACGGACATTGGTAATCGGCATGATGCCCGCGATGATCGGAATGTCGCAACCGAGTGCCGCAACCCGGTCGCGCAGTCGCAGGTAATCCGCGACGTAAAAGAACATCTGGGTGATCGCGAAATCGGCGCCCGCGCGGCACTTGCGCACGAAATAATCGACGTCTGTGTCGAAATCTGGCGATCGTGGGTGCTTTTCAGGAAAGGCCGCCACCCCGACGCAGAAGTTACCGGACGCCCTGATCAGGCGCACAAGGTCAGCCGCATAACTGAGGCCCGCTGGGTGCGGCACCCACTCGGCGTTGGGGTCGCCAGGCGGGTCGCCGCGCAGCGCGAGCACGTTTCGCACCCCCTCGGCGGCATAGGAGCCGATGACATGCCGGAGTTCGGCCACCGAGTGGTTCACTGCAGTGAAGTGCCCGACCGGAGTCAAGGTCGTCTCTGCCGCAATCCGGCCGGTTACCCTTACTGTGCGGTCCCTGGTGGTGCCACCCGCGCCGTAAGTGACAGAGACAAATGTCGGCGCAAGCGCCTCAAGCTGGCGTATCGCCAGCCACAACTGGCGTTCGGCGTCCTCCGTCTTCGGCGGCATGAACTCGAACGAGTATGACTCGCCGCCGCCGGCGAGGAGGTCGCGTATCGTGGCCGCGCGTTGATTCGGTGCAAGCACCATGCGGCAAGGCTAACCGGATGTCCGGCCGGAATGCGAACATGATCATGCTACCCGCGTCCCCGGCAGGCTCGCACCGCGATTAGCCTCGCGACCATGGCATTCCCGCCCGCGCACGAGCCAGCAGGTCAACAGGCCGCGAGCCTGGCCACCAGCGCCCGCGCCGGCCAGGGCAAGCCTGGACACGGTGAACCAGGACACGATGAACCAGGACACGGCCGGGCTGGCCGCAGCCCGGCCGGGCTCGAGCGGATAACGGCCGGGGTGCAGCAGGCACTCGACCAGTTCATCGCCCGGCAGCGCCCGGTTCTCATTGCAGCGGGTCAGGAACTCCAAGCTGGGCTCACGGCGATCGAGGCGCTGCTCGCGGGGGGGAAACGGCTGCGGCCCGAGTTCTGCTACTGGGGATGGCGCGGCGCCGGCGGCGACGACTGCCCGGAGATCATCGCCGCCGCTGCGGCGCTCGAACTCCTGCACGCGAGCGCGCTCGTGCATGACGACGTGATGGATGGCAGCGACACCAGGCGCGGCCAGCCGTCACTGCACCGCCGTTTCGCGGCCAGGCACGCTGGCTCGGGCTGGCATGGATCGGCCGAATCGTTTGGCGTCGGGGCCGCCATCCTCATGGGCGACCTGCTGCTGTCCTGGACCGACGACATGTTCCTCGCGAGCGGCTTGCCCGCTGACGCCACGCAGCGCGGGCACCGAGTGCTGTCCGTGATGGCAACCGAGGTCATGGCCGGGCAGTACCTCGACCTGCTCGAGCAGGTCAGCGGCGCTGGCACGATCGCTTCTGCGCTGCGCGTCGCGAGTTACAAGTCCGCCAAGTACACCGTCGAGCGGCCGTTGCACCTCGGTGCAGCGCTGGCCGGCGCTCTGGATTCCGTGACGCAGGCCTACACGCGGTTCGGCATGCCGCTCGGCACCGCCTTCCAGCTTCGCGACGATGTGCTCGGTGTCTTCGGCGATCCCGCGCAAACCGGCAAGCCCGCAGGCGACGACCTGCGTGAGGGTAAGCGCACCGTGCTCGTCGCAATCACATTCGCCAAGGCCAGCCGGGACCAGGCGGCGGCGCTCAGCAGACGGCTCGGGGATCCCGGGCTCGATCACGCGGGGGTGGCGGAGGCTCAGGAGATCATCCGCGGCACGGGCGCGCTGCTCGAATGCGAGGAAATGATTGCGCGCTACCTATCCGAGGCGCTGACCGCACTTACGGATGCGCCGGTTACCGCTGAGGCCAGGGAAGCGCTCGCCGAGCTTGCGCTCGCCGCCACATCCAGAGCCGGATAGGAGAGGTGCCTCGCGGTCTTGGTGCCGCTTGCCCTCAGGCGCGTTATGTGAGTTGATCTACTGCCCGGCGAAGCATACTTGCCTGAGGGTACGGGCCGGGATGGGTCGCGGCGGTACGGGTGAGCAGTCCCCAGAACGTGTGCGCGCCGTGGCGGGCCGGCTCCATCAGGTCGGTGATGTCGCCGAAGGCGGTCTCGATCCGGTTGCGCCACTCGGCGATGATCTTCTGCAGGATCGCTGGCATGCTGCGGCGCTGGTTCCTGGTGGGTGGGATGAGCATCGCGGTCCCGTCGGCGGCCTGCCCGGCGGCGAATGCGGCGCCGTTGAAGCCCTCGTCACACAGCAGGTCGTGCGGTGACGGCCCGGCTTCCAGCAGATCCTCTGCTACGTCGCGTTCATTGACGGCGGCGGGCACGATGCTCCAGGCGCGCACGATGCGGCTGCACAGGTCCGTCTTGATCGCCAGCCGGAATCCGTAGAACCACTCGGCGTGTGCGGCGTCGCGGCCGAACCGGGCATGCAGGCTATTGGGCCCGGTCCAGTCGTCTGGGCCGCGAACCCGGGAGGTGTGCTTGACCGGCAGCGCGCTGGTGTCGATCTGCTGGAAGTCGTCTTCGGGCACGCGCGCCGCCAGCGCCGCCCGGACCTGCTCGAACGCGCCCCACAGTCAGCGGATGCGCCGGTTGGCCTGGCTCTGCTGCGGCAGACGGGGAAACAGATGCGGCCAATCCCGGGCGACCTCGGCCACGAACCCGGCTTCGCTGGCGGGCTAGCAGGACACGCCGGGATCAACCCATATGACACGCCTTAGAGTCCGTTTCATCTAGCCTAGCTGCGTCCTAATTTCTGCTACGTAGAGTGAAGTTTTGCTCGGATCCCGCGCTCTGGGCGCTATCTTGTGTCATTGCTCGGCGTTGTGATCGAGTGACTGCCCATATGCGACTGATCTGCCTGATGCCCGGTGGGCTTGATTTAGCCGGTGCTGTCGAAGTGCCGGGCGGAACGGGCAGCGGCCGGGCTCAATCTGGCGGAACCGCATGACCTGCGGGAGATCGTCAAGGCGATCCTTTTTGCTGCGGCTCCTGTCCCCGCGGTCGCCCGTTGCGGGGCTTTGCCGCGGCGGTGCGCCCGTAGGAGAGGGTGCGCGTGCGGGGTGGCGATTTGCTGGTAGCCGGGAGTCGTTGCGGAGATCGGGCGTGCGGTTGTTCCTGAAGGGCGGCGGGGGGCTGCTGTTCTGCGGCGGGGA
>DATIYI010000438.1:0-2608 GCA_035517695.1 Streptosporangiaceae bacterium | reverse complement strand
TTGAGGACCGGCCGTGGGCAGCGGACATCTCCTGGCTGCTCATCGCACCCCTACCCGGGCCGCCCACCGACCGGCGGCTCCTCCCCCTCACCGGGGTCAGTCCCCGCCGGACCGCACCCACCATCGTGTGCGAGCTGATCTGGTGCCCCGGCGGGTGGCCGTGGGTTTTCGCCGACGCTGATGCCTGGTCCGAAACGGAATGCTGGCAGGTTGCCATGCATTACGGCTGGGTCAAGGACTGGATCGGGCGCCGTGCGTGCCCGGCGTGCAGGCAGCACCCGGAGTTCCGCCCCGCGCCGGCGACGTGTCTCCCGGCGCCGTACATTGCGCCGCCGGGCAAACACAAGCGGCAGCCACCCGTCCCGGTGACCGTCGCCACGCCCGTACTGCCGCCGCTGCCGGAGGTGATCGACGACACCGACGTCATCACCGCCGCAGCCTTCGACTGGGACACCCCACCCGCCGACACACCCCTCCCGCACCGCCGCTGGTCACTCCCGTGGAGCAGACCATGAACGGCGTCAACTGGGGCGCCTACCGCGCGACCGAACTCCGCCGCCTCAGCCAGCTACGCCACTTCGAGTTGCTCGCTGAACTGTCCCCGCACATCACCGACCCGTGGCACGAGGCCCAGTTCGCCGGGATGTCACGCGACGGGCTCATCGCCAGGCTGCTGGAACTCAAACGTGGGCAGGAGGTGCCGGAATGACCGCCCCCGCCGAACTGAAAACCTGGCTCACCTTCGACGAGTGCGCCGACAGGTGCGCCCGCGCCTACTGGCTTGAGAAGCTCGCCGACCAGGTCGCCTACACGCCGGAGACGCTCTGCGAGTACGCACTGCTCGAGCAGCTCACCATGTACGCGCATCACACTCTCAGCGCCGAGGAACGCAGCAGCCTGTTCGACGACCACGTCGCCGCGCTGCGGCGCCTCGCCCAGCTCGACACCAGCGCTATCACCTGGGCGGATGTGAACGAGAACCTGACCTGCTGCGACCGGACCGCCGCAGCGCGGGAAATCCTCGACGCCGCCGCCGAAGACGCTTTCGACGTGCTGCTGAACGGCAAGAAGGGGGGGACCCGATGACCGCGCTCGCGATCCGCGACGACCAGACCCAGTTCGACGAGTTCCAGATCGCCGTCCTACGCCAAGCCGGCGTCGACGAAGACTGCACCAGCGCCGAACTGGCCGCGTTCATGCACACCTGCCAGCGCCGCAGGCTTGACCCGTTCACCGGCCAGATCGTCCTCATCGGCCGGTACGACCGGGTGAAAAACCGGAAGGCGTATAAAGCGCAGACGTCGATCGACGGGTTCCGGCTCATCGCCCGCCGCGCCGCAGATCACGCCGGAGTCGACTACGGCTACGAGGCAACTGTCTGGTTCGACGCGAAAGGCACCCGGCACGAGGCGTGGCTATCACCTGAGCCCCCGGCCGCAGCGAAGGTCGTCATCATCCGCAACGGCAAGAGCTTCGATGCGGTAGCCCGCTACGGCGCCTACGTGCAAACCACTAAGGACGGCCGGCCACAGGGACAGTGGCAGTCCATGCCCGACGTGATGATCGCTAAGTGTGCGGAGGCGCTCGCCCTGCGGAAGGCGTTCCCCGAGGACCTCGGCGGTCTGTACACGGCTGATGAGATGGCGCAGGCCGACAATGATGCCCCGTACCGGCCCGAACCGGCCGTGACCGTCCGCGCCGAGGTGACGGAATCCACCACCGACCAAGGGTGGCTGGACGCCGCCCTTGAGCAGGCCGCGACGTTCGCAACTGAGGACGCTGGGCGGAACCTGTGGCGCACGGTGGCCGCCAAGAAGAAGGCCGGGCAGTGCAGCGCGACCGACGCCGGGCATCTCGGTGACCTGATCACGGCCCGCATCGATGATCTCCACCGGCCGGTGGAGGAGGTGACCCCGTCTGCTGTGATCCCACCCGGGACACCGGCGCAGGAGACGGGTGTCGCCGCGTCACGTGGCCAGATCGGTGTCATCCACGCCCATTTCAAACGCCTCGGCTACGAAGACCACGAAGGTGACCGCGAGGAACGTCTCGTCTTCACCGGTCGTCTCGCCGGGACCGGCCCACTCGAAACCAGTTCCAGCCTCACCAGCGAGCAGGCCAGGCACGTCGCAAAGCAACTCGAAGTGCTTAAAGACCGGGCCGAGCTTGTTGCCCTGCTCCACCCGGCAGACCAGGGAGCCGCAGCATGAGCCTCGCAGAAGACGCCATCAAAGTCGCTGTCATGCGGACCCTCGCCGACGATGTTGGCCAAGCGCTCAAAGAGGACCGGGCCGCGCTGCTCGACACGATGGCCGAGCACGGCATCACCGGACTGAAAGCCCGGCTACCCGATGGGACCACGGTCGCCGAGGTGCCCTACAGGGGTGGTAATTCCCGGGCCCAGGTTGATGACAACGCCGCCTTAGTCGCGTGGATGGAACGGAACCGGCCCGATGAGGTCGAGGTGGTGAAAACCGTCCGGCCGCAGACGATGAAGGCGATCCTCGACGCGGCCAACAAAGAAGGCCGCGCGGTGGATCCCAGGACGGGGGAGGTGATTCCCGGTATCGGCTTCGGTGATTCCACGCCGTACATACAGATCAACTTC
>DATIYI010000437.1:0-39932 GCA_035517695.1 Streptosporangiaceae bacterium | reverse complement strand
CGGCTCACTCCGGCCGCCCGCGCCACCGCCTCGATCCCGCCGTGCCCCAGCGAACGGGCCTCCGAGCCGAGGTAGAGCCGGCGCTGCCGCTCATCCAGGTGCGGCAACAGGACCGGAAACTTCGCCGCCAACGACTCCTCGGTCTCCACGGCAATGGCCATACCACATCATGGCCCCAAAATTATGATAAGTCAAAGTTATTTATCGACAGATACTTAGCCCGGTCCTGTCACTGCTGGCCCGCGGGCGGCCCATGGAACCCCGCCTGACCGCCAGCGGCGCCACGCGACAGCCGTTAGGCATCATGCTGGTACGCCAAGGTGGCGGCGGCGCGCGCGCTGCGCAGCGGGCATCCTGAACCCAGGCGTGCTGCCGGCTGAGGAGCAGACGGCCGAGGCGCAGACGGAGGACGGCATGAACGGAGCGCAAGCCCTCATCAGGACGCTTGTGGGCGCAGGCATCGACGTGTGCTTTGCCAACCCGGGCACATCTGAGATGCATTTCGTGGCGGCGCTCGACGCGGTCCCCGAGATGCGCGGAGTGCTCGCGCTTTTCGAGGGCACCGCTACCGGCGCCGCGGACGGCTACGGCCGGATGAGCGCGCGGCCTGCCGCCGCGCTGCTACACCTCGGACCCGGGCTCGGCAACGGCCTGGCCAACCTGCACAACGCGCGCCGCGCCCGCACGCCGCTCGTCGCCATCGTCGGTGACCACGCCACCTACCACAAGCGGTTCGACGCGCCGCTCGAGTCGGACATCGCCTCGGTGGCGGGCACCGTCTCCGGCTGGGTCCGCAACACCGAGCGCGCACCAGACGCCGGACCCGACGCGGCGGCCGCGGCGGCCGCGGCCGCCGGCCCGCCCGGGCAAGTCGCGACCCTCATCCTGCCCGCCGACGCGTCGTGGTCGGACGGCGGGCAGCCGGCCCCGCCGGTTAGCCCTCCCGCGCCCGCCGAGGTGCCCGGTGAATTGATCCAAACGGCTGCCGCGGCGTTGCGTTCAGGCGAGCCGTGCGTGCTGCTCATGGGCGGTACGGCAACCAGGGCAGCAGGGCTCGTCGCGGCCAGCAGGATCGCGGTTGCGACAGGGGCCAGGCTGCGCTGCGAAACGTTTCCCGCGCGGCTCGAACGCGGCGCCGGGCTGCCCTCGATCGACCGCCTCGCCTATCTCGCCGAGGCGGCCTCCGCACAGCTTGACGGCGCCCGGCACCTGATCTTGGCGGGCGCGCGCTCCCCCGTTTCGTTCTTCGCTTATCCTGGCAGGCGGGGCGACCTGGTGCCCGGGGGGTGCCAGGTGCATCCGCTTGGCTCAGCCGGCGAAGACGTGACAGGTGCGCTCGCCAGCCTGGCGGACCTGGTCGCCGCCGGGACCGAACCCGCCCGCCAGCCCGGCGAGCGGCCCGGCTTTCCGGCGGGTGACCTGACGGGCGAGTCGCTCGCGCGGGCGGTCGGCGCCCTGCTACCCGCGGGCGCGATCGTGACCGACGAGGCCAACACGGCCGGCCTGTGGCTGCCCGCGGCCACGGCGGGCGCGCCGCCGCACGACTGGCTGACTCTGACCGGCGGCGCGATAGGCCAGGGCCTGCCGCTCGCCACCGGAGCGGCGGTGGCTTGCCCGGAGCGGCCGGTGCTGTGTCTGGAGGCGGACGGCAGTGCGATGTACACGATCTCAGCGCTGTGGACGCATGCGCGCGAAGGGCTCGACGTGACGACGGTGATCTTCAGTAACAGGTCTTACGACATCCTCAATATGGAACTGCAGCGGGTCGGGGCGGATGCCGCAGGGCCGAAGGCCAGGGAACTGCTCGACCTGTCCAGGCCGGATCTGGACTTCGTGGCGCTGGCGACCGGAATGGGCGTGCCAGCCAGCCGTGCCACGAACGCCGAGGAATTCGCCAAGCAACTCGGGCAGGCGATCGCCGAGCCCGGGCCGCACCTGGTCGAGGCCGTGCTGCCTGCTGTGTTTGGGCAGCAGCGCGGGCTGTGACGCAGCCTTGAACGGGAAGGATCGCATGGATCGGCAGCTCACGGCGGCGGACGCTGAACTCGTCCGGCGGGCCGAGGAACTTGTCGCCGTCCGGGGCGACGGCGCGAGCCACACGGTCGCGTCGGCCGCACGCGCCGCGGACGGCCGGATCGTCACTGGGCTGAATGTCGCCCACTTCACCGGCGGGCCGTGTGCGGAGCAGGTGGTCATCGGCACCGCCGCGGCCATGGGGATACGCGACCTGACCACGATCGTCGCCGCGACTGATCAAGGCCGCGGGATTATTTCTCCCTGCGGCCGCTGCAGGCAGGTGCTCGTGGACTATTTCCCTGATATCGAAGTGATCGTGCCGGCCAACGGCTCGGTGCTCGTCACGCACATCAATGACCTCCTGCCGTGGGGTAACAGGTGGACAAGGCAGAACGGGAACCAGCCACTGAAACCGCGATAAGGCGCGGACCACAAACGCGGCCGAAAGCACGATTGGCACGAACAGGCACGTGATGCCGAACCCGGCGCGCCGTACCATCAGAGGTGATGGATGGAAACTTGGGGGCGCTCCAGCACCCCCAATATTCCATCCAGCACGCTCGTTAGTGGGGCCGGTGGGATTCGAACCCACACTGTAACGACCCTAAATCGTTCGCCTCCTGCCGTTGGGCTACGGCCCCGCGATGGTCGTGCTCAGGCGTCCAGGTCTTTGCTTAGGCGGTCGACGTGGCCGGTCGCCTTGACGTTGTACTGCGCCTGCTCCACGTTGCCCGCGGCGTCGATCACGAAGGTCGAGCGGATGACGCCGGTTGTCTTCTTCCCGTACATCGTCTTCTCGCCGAAGGCGCCGTAGGCCTTGAGGACCTCGCGCCCTGGATCGGAAAGCAGTGGAAAGTTAAGTCCTTCCCGTTCGCGGAACATGGCCAGCTTGGCCGGCTGGTCGGGCGAGATCCCGATCACCGCTGGACGGCGTTGTCCTGCGCTGCTGCGGTAGTCACGGAAGTCGCACGCCTCCCTGGTGCAGCCGGGCGTCATCGCCGCAGGGTAAAAGTAAACGATCACGCGCTGCCCACGGTAGGACGACAGGCTCACCGGCGTGCCGTCCGCGTCGGGCAAAGTGAAATCGGGCGCCGGATCGCCGGCCGCCAGCCTCTCCTGCTGCGTCACTTCCGCTCCCTCACATGCCACGCGTCTGCTGCGGCTCTAACCGTACCGGCCGCCGTGCCCCTGACCGGACCTGGGTTCGAATCAGCTCCACCTGACCTGGAGCTTCTCTCGCAGCAAGGTGAGCACGGAAGGATCGCCTGCCACATCGATGCTGGCCTGCCCCGCGCACCGGTTCCATAGCAGCAAGTACAGATCGGCGGCGGCGCCCGTGATCACGCAGTCGGCCGCACTGTCCTGGCCGCCCCGCGGGTCCCGCCCAGCCCGCTCGTGCTCTTGCCCAGCCCGCTCGTGCTCTTGCCCAGCACGCTCGGCCCGCCTCACCGTCTTGGCGCCCTCGGGCCCGACGCGGACGACCCAATCCGCGCCTTCCGCGGCGGCACTCACATCCGTGGCGTGCACAGCCAGCGTGCGCGGCGGGTCCGCGCGCAGACGACGTCTCGCCCGTGGAGCGAAACCAGTCAGCAGCTCATCGATCCCGTCCGCCGCGAACTCCGCCGGCACCGGCGTGATCGCCTGGCCCACGCTCTCCGCGTCCACCCGGTGGATCGCTGTCTCGTGCGCCTGGCGGCGCGCCCAGAACGCGAGCGGGGTGGGCGCGGCCATGAACGTCCAGCACTGGACCGCTGGGTCGGCGGACATCAGGGTCTCTACAAGTGCGGCGTGGCCCTCGCGGAACCATCCGGTGAGCAGCGCGTCGGCGGGGAAGGGCCCGACGGCGTGTCGCATCTCATCGTCGGTCATCGGCGCGCCTGTCCCCCTTGTTCCCCTTGTCGCCATTGCCCCGCTTTTCACATTCGCGGCCGCCCACCGGTGCACCATGCCGATATGCTGCAGCAGGTCACGCACCTGCCAGCCGGGGCAGCAGGGAATGGGCCGGTCCAAGCCATCAGCGTCTACTGCCGCCGCGAGCAGTTCACCGTTCCTGCGCAACTCGCCGATGTGCGCGGCGACGTCCATGGCCGCTCCTTCCACGGGTGCGAATCCACCCGCCATTGTGCCCGCACGGGCTCACTCCCTTCAGGCAGGGCTGGCTTCCCGACCGCCGACGAGCTTTTCACGGCCATTCCCAGAGTCACCTGCTCGCCGGCCACCGCCACCCGGAGCCGGCCGCGCACGGCGTCCAGCGACGGCGCCAACCGCTGAATGACTGGTGCCGTGCGGCGATGAAATCGCGCGCCCGGCCGAGGATGGGGCATGCTGTCCGGTGTGGAACCGGCTGACCTGCTCACCACGTTCCGCTCGGAGGGTGAGCGGATCGCCTGGACGGCCGCCGGGCGCGACCTCGACGTGCCCGTGCCGTACTGCGATGGCCTGGACACCGGCGCGGTGATCCGGCACCTTGGCAGCGTCTACCAGCGGACCAGTAGCTGGCTCGCGCTGCAGCAGCCACCAGGCGAATGGCAGCGCACGCCGCCGCACGATACCGACGTGCGCAGCTGGTACGCGGGCGGGATGCGCACCCTTTACGAAAGGCTTGCCGGGCATCGGCCGGACGAGCCGTGCGACACGTGGTTCACCGGCGACCGCAGCTACCTCTTCTGGTGGCGGCGGATGGCACACGAGACCACGATCCACCGGATGGATGTGACCGAGGCTTACGGGTTGCACTACCCCGTCGCCGACGGGCTGGCCGTGGACGGGATCGACGAGGCCCTCACACTCTGGCTCGGCACCAGGCTCGGCACCGATGTCCGTGGTACCAACCAGGTTGTCGCGATCGAGGCCGGCACCCACGTGTGGCGTGTCACGCTGCAGCAAAGCGCTATCGACGTCGCCGCGGAAATCCCCTGGGAATGCGACGCCGCCATGTCGGGACCACCCGAGGACGTGTACCGGTGGCTGTGGGGGCGCGGCCCCCTCGAGGCGCTCCGGGTCAGCGGCGACATGGCCGCGGTGGCAGCCCTGCGCGAGACCATGGCCCGCGCAACCCAGTGACGCAGCGGGCCCGGCCTAGGCGAGTGACTACTGCTGGGCGGCGCCGCCGGGCCCGAGGAGTTCGGAGATCACCGCCGCGAGCGCGCGGAACGCGCGCCCGCGATGACTGATCGCGTCCTTCTCCGCAGGATCCATCTCCGCCGTGGTCCGCGTATCCCCGTCCGGCACGAAGATCGGGTCATAGCCGAAGCCACGCGAGCCGCGAGGTGACGTGGTGAGCCGGCCCGCCAGCTCGCCCGTGACGACACGCTCGATAGGAGGCTGGCCAGCGGCGAGCGATCCCGCGGTCGGCATAACCAGCGCGGCGGCGCAGGCGAACCTCGCACCACGTCGGCTGGTCGGCACGTCGGCCAGCTGTGACAGGACGAGCGTCAGGTTAGCGGCGTCGTCCCCGTGGCCTCCGGCCCAGCGCGCCGACAGAACCCCGGGCATACCGTTCAGCGCGTCGACGCACAGCCCGGAATCGTCGGCGATCGCCGCCAGGCCGGTGAAAGCCGCTATCGCACGTGCCTTGAGCAACGCGTTCTCCTCGAACGTGCAGCCGGTCTCCGCGACGTCAGGCGCGGCAGGGTAGGCCACGAGACTTACCAGATCGACGGCTCGCCCGGCTCCGGTCGCGGCGAGAATCCTGTTGAGCTCGGCGACCTTGTGCGCATTCCTGGTGGCAAGCACCAAACGTTGAGGCGACAGACCCATGCGCAGCCGTTAAGGATCAGTCTTCGAGCGCAGCGTGCTGCAGCTTCGTCAGCTCGCCGCAACCGGCCACGGCCAGGTCGAGCAGCCGGTCAAGGAGTTGCCTGCCGAACGCATCGCGCTCCGCGGTGCCCTGGATCTCGACGAATCGGCTATCGCCTGTGCAGACCACGTTCATGTCGGTCTCCGCGGCGGCGTCTTCCTCGTAGCACAGGTCAAGCAGGGGCTCACCGCCGACGATCCCGACGCTGACCGCCGACACCGACGCCACCAGCGGCTCGCCCGGGCATCTGCCCCGCCGCCGCAGCCACGCCACCGCGTCAGCCAGCGCCAGATAACCGCCGGTTATCGCTGCCGTCCTGGTGCCGCCGTCGGCCTGCAACACGTCGCAGTCGAGGACGATCGTGTTCTCGCCAAGCGCTTTGGCGTCCACGCAGGCGCGCAGCGCGCGGCCCACGAGGCGCGAGATCTCCTGCGTCCGTCCGCCCAGCCTGCCCTTGACAGACTCGCGGTCGGTTCGCGAGTTCGTGGCCCGCGGCAGCATCGCGTACTCGGCGGTCACCCAACCGGCGCCGTTGCCGCGGCGCCACCGCGGCACATCCTCCTGCACGCTGGCGGCGCAAAGGACCCGGGTCCTCCCGAACTCGACGAGCACCGATCCTTCGGCGTGGTCGAGCCAGCCGCGGGTGAAACTGACCGGTCTGAGCTGGTCTGCGGTACGTCCATCGGGGCGAGCCATGCGGGTCAGATTAGCGGGCCGCGACAACGGCTGGCGAGTGGCCCCGCTGACAGGCAGCTGCCGGTCCGGCCCGGCCGCCTCGCTCAGGCCGAGGACCCGGCTAGCTCAGGTCGAGGACCCGGCCGGCGGATGCGAGCGACAGGGTTCCGTCGAACGCGCCCGCTGCCTCGGCGAGCGTGCGGTCCAGGTCGTTCCCCGGCACCACGTGCGTGAGCACCAGGTGGTCGACCCCGGCCCTGGTGGCGTGCTCACCCGCCTCGCGACCGGTCAGATGCAGGCGCTCGGGCAGGCCCGGGCCGTCGAGGAATGAAGCCTCGCAGAGCAGCACATCGGCGGACTTGGCGAGCATCACGAGGGCTGCGGACTCGCCCGTGTCCCCCGAGTACGCGAGCACCTTGCCAGCGTGCTCGATGCGGAAGCCGAACGTCTCCACCGGGTGCTCCACATGGTCGACCGTCACCGCGAACGGGCCGATCTGGCGACGGCCCGGGTGCATCGACACGAAATCGAATACGGCGGTCATGCCAGGCTGGGAATCGAGTCCCGCGGCCTGCGCGAGCCGGTCCGCGGAGCCGTCGGGGCCGTATACGGGTATCGGCGGCCTCGGCCCGTCCGGAGCGTAGTTGCGGGCCACCCAGTAGGGACACATGTCCAGGCAGTGGTCGGAGTGCAGGTGGCTCAGGCAGATCGCATCCACGTCGTAGAGTCCGACGTGCCGCTGCAGTGCGCCCAGCGCACCGTTACCGAGGTCGAGTAGCAACCGGAATCCGTCGGCCTCGACCAGATAGCACGAGGCCGCGCTGTCCGGCCCGGGAAAGCTGCCCGCGCATCCGACGACCGTCACACGCATAACGTCCAAGGCTACACGCGGCCAAAGGCGAACCCGGTGCGGCCGACACCAGCCCGTGGCATCCGCCGCCGGTTCCGCGTAGCCGCCGGTCGGGCGCGGCCGCCGGTCGGGCGCAGCCGCGGTCGGGCGCAGCCGCCGGTCAGGCCGAGCCGCCGTGGGCGGTCCGCCCGACCCGGGCAAGCTGGCGGCCTTGCGCGACGAGGTGACCCGCGGCGTCCCATACTTCGGCCTCCTCGTCGAACCAGCCGGCGCTGACGCGCCTGCAGCGGGCAGCGATGCGAAGCAGGCCTGGCGCGGGGATGCCGCGCATGTGCCAGGTGAGTTCGACGGTCGGAGCCCAGCCGACCGCGCCGAGCCCGAAAACCACGGGCGGCAGCGCGTCGACGGCCACCGCCAGCAGGTAGGCGTCGGGGGCGCGCTGCTCGCGCAGGCTCAGATAGCCGCGCATCTCGGGCGTGCCGGCCGGACGGCCGTCCAGCCAGCCCATCGTCGCAGGGTCGGAGCGGATGTCGATCTGGCCGGTGAAGCCGTCCGCCACGGGGAACGTCCGGCACTGTCCGACCGGAGGCAGCCGCGGCGGCTCGCCAGTCCATGACAGCGCGTCTGCCGCCCCGGCCCCGCCCGGCGCTCTCGCTTCGCCTGCAGCCCCGCCTGGCGCCCCGCCGCTGCCGCCGGTCCCTTCGCCTGCCCCGAGCATGCCTGTCGTCACGACGGACTCGATGACGGGCACGCCATCCTGGACGAGCGTGGCGCGCGCTGTCGCGGCCGTCCGGCCTTGCTTCAGCCATGTCACGTGGACCTCGGCGGGCTCGGCGCGGGCGACACGCAGGAAGTGCGAGCTTGTCGCGACCGGATAAGGGTGCGGCGAGCCGTACAGCACGGCGCGCAGCACGGAGGCGACGAGCACGCCGCCGTTCACCACCGCACCGATGGCAAACCGCTCGTCTGGCACGATCGCGAACCGCCCGTCACCGAGCGGCCGCGCCGCCGTCGCCTGGTCAAACACGCTGGCGTGAGCGGCATCGTGGGCAGTTGCAGCGCTGGCAGCGGCAGCGCTGGCAGCGGCAGCGCTGGCAGTGGCAGCACCCGTTGGGGCAGCAGCCGTTGGGGCAGCAGCCGTTGGGGCAGCAGCAACAGCTGCCCCAACGGGCGGGATCTCGCTCACGCCCACAACTGGCCTTCCAAGCGACCCTCTGCCTCCTCGAGCGTGCCGCTGTAGGCGCCGGTGGACAGGTACTTCCAACCGCCGTCCGCGACGATGAGCGCGACGTCGGCCCGCCGGCCGGCCGCTGCCGCCTTGGCCGCCATCGCCATTGCTGCGTGCAACACGCACCCTGTCGAGATGCCGGCGAAGATGCCCTCCGCCTCGAGCAGCTCGCGGGTCCGGCGCAGCGCGTCCGCCGAACTTACAGAGAACCGTGTGGTGAGCACGGAATCGTCGTAAAGCTCCGGCACGAAGCCCTCGTCCACGTTACGCAGCCCGTAGACAAGCTCGCCATACCGCGGCTCGGCTGCCACGACGGCTACGTCGGGCACCCGTTCACGCAGATACCTGCCCACCCCCATCAGGGTTCCCGTGGTGCCGAGCCCGGCGACGAAGTGCGTGATCTCCGGCAGGTCGGCGAGCAACTCGGGACCGGTGGTCTCGTAATGGGCGCGGGCGTTGGCCTCGTTGCCGTACTGGTAAAGCATCACCCAGCCAGGATTTGCGGCAGCGATCTCCTTCGCCATCCGCACGGCCTCGTTCGATCCGCCCGCGGCGGGCGACGAGATGATCTCCGCGCTCCACATGCTCAGGATCTGGCGGCGCTCTTCCGACGTGTTCTCAGGCATAACGCAGACCAGCCGGTAGCCGCGCAGCTTCGCCGCCATCGCGAGGGAGATGCCGGTGTTTCCCGAGGTGGGCTCGAGGATCGTCGCGCCGGGGGTGAGCAGTCCGTCCTTCTCGGCCTGCTCGATCATGAACCCGGCCGGCCGGTCCTTTACGGAGCCGGTCGGGTTCCTATCCTCGAGCTTGGCCCACAATCGGACATCAGGCCGTGGCGACAGCCGCGGCAGCCCCACGAGCGGGGTGTTGCCGAGCGAATCGAGCAGCGAGTCGTAGCGCATCCACGGCCTCCAGGCTCAGCCGCCCGCAACGGCAGGGAGCACGGTCACGGTGTCGCCGTCGCTCACCGACGTCTCCAGGCCGCCGAGGAAGCGGACGTCCTCGTCGTTCAGGTAAACGTTCACGAACCTCCGCAGGCCGGAACCGTCTGCGATGCGCTCGCTCAGGCCGGGGTGGCGGCCGTCGATATCGGCAAGCAGTTCGCCGAGCGTGGCACCGGTGCCCTCAACCGATTTCGCGCCGCCGGTGTAGTTGCGCAGGATCGTCGGGATGCGGACCTCGATGGCCATGAACAACACTCCAGAATCGGCGGCCCGGCGCGTCCGCGCCGGGGAAAGCATGGGCGAAGCTAGGCCCCTGCGTTGCCAACCGGCCGTCGGCACGGATCATTCCGGCCCGCTGATGTCCGCTCGGTCGGCGTCAGCGCAGATACGGACTTCCTCCTCAGTCACCACACCGTCCATGATCAGGAACGAGCGGAACCCGGTTCGCTCTGGATCTCTGGTGGAGACCAGGACATAATGCGCGCCAGGTTCACTCGCGTAAGAGATGTCGGTGCGCGATGGGTATGCCTCCGTCGCGGTGTGTGAGTGGTAGATGACGACGGGTTCTTCGTCCCGCTCCTCCATCTCCTTCCACACCTGGAACTGCTCGGTGGAATCGAACCGGTAGAACGTCGGCGAGCGTTCCGCGTTGGTCATCGGGATGAACCGCTCGGGCCGCCCGGTGGACGCCGGGCCCGCGATAACTCCGCACGCTTCGTCGGGGTGGTCGGCCCGGGCATGCGCCACAATCTTGTCGTGCAGCGCGCGGCCGATCGTCAGCATGCGCGCCAGGTTACCCGCGTCATGACAGGGCGTGTACCAGGCTCTCCTGCGTGCCGGATAGCCAGTCGTACACCGCGAGCACGCCGAAACGGGGATCATCGTGGCTCATCCGGGCCATTTCCTCCATCACATCCTCCGTGACGCCGAGCCGGACCCCGAGGGCGAGCCGTATGTCGTTGAGCGCCCGCAGCCAGACCTGTGCCTCCGTCTCCGACAGGCTGATCCGCCCCCCGCCCTCAGGCAGCGTGGCAAGGACCGTCTTGGCGGCGGCCACCTTGCCCGCCCGCAGATCTTTCTCGGTGTAGCGGCGGAACTCGCTCGCCGCGTCGGGATCGTCACGGTAGGCGTCGGGCAGCAACCGGGCCAGCGCCGGGTCGTCAGGCAGGCCAGCGTCCTCGGTCAGGCCCAGCGCATCGAGGCCCAATGATTCCAGATCCGGCGCCTCGGGGCCCGGTGTGTCCAGGCCCGGTGTGTCCAGGCCCGGTGTGTCCAGACCCGGTGCGTCCTTGATCTGGCCGGCCGTCGCAGGCCCGCCGACGAGTTCGGCGATCTGGCTGACCAGTTCACGCAGCAGCATCGCGTCGGTCGCGCTGAAGCGTGCCAGATAGCGGTAGCGGCGCTCGCCGCGCCGTTCGCGCCCCGGGTCGCCATGATCGCGCGCGCGGTCCGCAACGCGCCTGAAGTAGGTCACGTGTCGTGGCGCAGCGTCGCCCAGAGGCCATACCCGTGCAGGACCTCCACGTCCCTTTCCATCTCCTCGCGGGCGCCCACGGCGACGACGGCCTTGCCCTTATGGTGCACGTCGAGCATGAGCTTCTCCGCCTTCGCCCGCGGATAGCCGAACACCTGCTGGAACACGTACCTTACGTAGGACATCAGGTTGACAGGGTCGTTCCACACGATCGTGACCCACGGCCGGTCGACCGATGTGTCCGCACCCGTGCGCGGCCGTTCGACCTCGACGGGAGCTACGCTCACGGCTGATCACCTCCCGGTGACGTGATGCGTCTAGTCTTCCACCCGTGGCACCACCTATGACCACCGCACTGCTCACCGACCATTATGAGCTCACCATGGTGCAGGCCGCGCTGCGCAGCGGGGCAGCGAAACGCCGCGCCGTCTTCGAGGTCTTCGCCAGGCACCTGCCGCATGGAAGAAGATACGGGGTAGTCGGCGGCACCGGCAGGCTGCTGGACGCGCTAGGCGACTTCCGCTTCGACTCCGAGACCCTGGAATTCCTGCGCAGCGCGCGAATCGTGGACGACCCTACGGTCAACTACCTGGCGTCCTACCGGTTCACGGGGAACATCTGGGGCTACGGCGAGGGTGACTGCTACTTCCCTGGCTCACCGATCCTGGTGGTCGACGCCCCGTTCGCCGAGGCTGTGGTGCTAGAAACGATCGCTCTGTCGGTGCTTAACCACGACACCGCTATCGCGTCGGCCGCGTCCCGCATGGTGGCCGCCGCAGGCGACCGGCCCATCATCGAGATGGGCTCACGGCGCACGCACGAAATGGCGGCGGTGGCCAGTGCGCGGGCGGCCTACCTCGCGGGTTTCGCCTCCACATCGAATCTGCAGGCACGCAAGTCGTTCGGGGTACCGACCGCCGGCACGAGCGCGCACGCGTTCATCCTGGTGCACGACAGCGAACGGCACGCCTTCGCCACCCAACTCGAAGCGCTCGGCACCGGCACGACCCTTCTGGTGGACACCTTCGACGTGGCCAGGGCGGTCCGCACCGCTGTTGCGCTTGCCGGGCCGGGGCTCGGCGCCGTCCGCATCGACAGTGGCGACCTGGCTGTGCTGGCGCGCGAGGTCCGCGCGTTGCTCGATTCGCTTGGCGCGACGGCCACGAGGATCGTGGTCACCGGTGATCTGGACGAGCACGGGATCGCTGCGCTCGCGGCGGCACCGGTGGATGGTTACGGCGTCGGAACGGCGCTCGTCACCGGATCGGGCGCGCCTACCGCCGCGCTCGTGTACAAGCTCGTGGCACGCGCGGACAGCGGACGCGAAGGGGCGCCGCTACGGCCGATGGCGAAGCGGTCGGTGGGCAAGCCGGGGCGCGGCGGGCGCAAGTGGGCGGTCCGCCACCGCGACGACCGCGGCACGGCCCTGGCCGAGGTGATCACCCTGGCGCCGCCCGAGCGCGGGCCGCATGACCGAACGCTACTGCGCCCCCTGGTCCGCCACGGCGAGATCGTCGGCCGCGAGCCGATCGAGGAGGCGCGTAACCGGCACACCCGCGCCCTCGGCGAACTGCCGCCGCAGGCGCTGCAACTGTCGCGCGGTGACCCCGCGGTTCCCACCGTCTTCCGGCCCACCTAACCGTCTCTTCCGGCCCACCTAGAGGACGGGTCCGCGCCGCCGAAGATCCACGAAACACACGCGGGGCTGGCCGATGATCTGGTCATGACGGCGTAGGCGCAGAAGATGCCGCTTGGGCGCCTGATGCCCGATTTGATGCAGGTTGCGCGCCTATTTGCCGCTCGGCGTGGTGGGGCTGGCCAGCAGTGCGGGCGGGTGGCCCAGCGAATGGGCGACATCCAGCCGCCAAAGGGGCTGCGGCGGTCCGACCCGGCGACCCGCGGGTGTGGCCGACGCTACCTTAACTGCATGCATCCGAACGCCGAGAACGTCGCTGCCACGCTGCGCGCCAACGAGGTTACAGGGACGGTGGTGGAACTACCTGAACCCGCGCCGACCGCTGCCTCGGCCGCCGCGCAACTCGGCTGCGAGGTGGGCGCCATCGCTAACAGCTTGGTGTTCAACGCGGACGGCGCGCCGCTGCTCGTGCTGACGAGCGGAGCGCACCGCGTGGACACCGGCAAGGTGGCGGCGTTGCTCAGGGCCGGCTCCGTCAAGCGCGCCGACCCGGACTTCGTCCGCGCCCACACAGGGCAGCCGATCGGCGGTGTCGCCCCGGTTGGCCATCCCCGCCGGGTCAGGACGCTTGTTGACGTGTGGCTTGGCGAATACGAGGTCGTGTGGGCGGCGGCAGGCCATCCGAGCACGGTGTTCCCCACGTCGTTCGCGGAGCTTCGCCGCATCACAGGTGGTAGCGCTGCCGACGTCGGCGCCGACGGCTGAGCTGCCATGGCCCGGTCAGCTGCCGGTGGCCGCCCAGCGGCGCAGCGCCGCGATCCGCTCTCGGATCTGCTCGGCCGTCGCCTGGGGCAACGGCGGGCCGCCGCAGGCGCGGCGCAATTGCGCGTGGATCGCACCGTGCGGCTGACCGGTGCGATGATGCCAGGCTGCGACCAATGCGTTCAGTTCCTGGCGCAGCGTCGCGAGGGCCTCACGATGCACCGGTGGCGCGGTGTGACCTCCGTCCGACGGCGCGGTGCCGGGCGGCGGCGCACCACCGCGCAGCCGTTCAGGATTAATAACGGCCGCATCGCGGGCACGCGCCCGCAACTGACCCGCCTGGCGCTTACGAAGCAGCACGGCCACCTGCTCGGGCTCAAGCAGGCCGGGAAGGCCGAGGAAGTCCTCCTCCTCTGGCGAGCCTGGCGCCGCAGCCGTGCCGAACTCGCCGCCGTCGAAGACCACGCGGTCGAACTGCGCCGAGGCGTGCAGGACCTGTACCGCCGGCTCGCCGGGGTCGCCGGGAGCGTCCTTGCCGCGCAATGCCGCCGCGAGCAGGTCCTCAGGCGGCTCGTCGCCGTCGCGGCGGCTGAGAATGTGGTCGCGCTCCGCCTCGAGTTCGGCGGCGTGGCCGAGAAGCACCGGCACCGAGGGCAGGAATACCGACGCGGTCTCGCCGCGCCTGCGTGCCCGGGCGAACCGCCCGACGGCCTGGGCGAAAAATAGGGCGGTGCTGACGGACGTGGCGTACACGCCGACCGCGAGGCGCGGGATGTCAACGCCCTCCGAGACCATCCGCACCGCCACCATCCACCGGTCCGCCGAGTTCGCGAACGCGCCGATGCGCCTGCTCGCGCCCTTGTCGTCGGAGAGCACGACGACCGGCCGTTGTCCGGTGATCTTCCGCAGCAGCGCCGCGTAGCCACGCGCGTCCTCGTGATCACTGGCGATCACGAGCCCCGCAGCGTCCGGCATGTCCCTGCGCACCTCGACCAGGCGGCGGTCCGCCGCCGCGAGCACCTGCCCGACCCACTCTCCGTTCGGATCGAGCGCGGCGCGCCAGGCTCTGGCGAGATGATCCCGGGTCAGCGGCTCGCCGAGAGTCGCGGTGAACTCACTGAGATCACCTCCGATCCGGGCCCGCCAGCGCATCTGACCCGAGTAGGCGAGAAAGATAACCGGCCGGACGACGCCGTCGGCGAGCGCCGGTCCGTAGCCGTAGACGTAGTCGGATACGCTGCGCCTGACCCCGTCCGCCTCTTCCGCGTAGCTGACGAAGGGGATGGGGTTGGTGTCCGAACGGAACGGCGTCCCTGTCAGCGAGAGCCTTCGCCTGGCGGGCTCGAAGGCTTGGCGGATCGCCTCGCCCCACGACAGGGCGTCACCCGCGTGGTGGACCTCATCGAAGATCACGAGTGTGCGACGCGCCTGGGTGCGCTGCATGTGCAGCATCGGATGCGCGGCGACCTGCGCGTAGGTGACCGCCACCCCGGTGAAGTCGGCACTGGCCGCACCGTGGGCATTGCGGAAGCCAGAGTCCAGGGCGATGCCGAACCCCGCTGCCGCCGCTGCCCACTGATGCTTCAGGTGCTCGGTCGGGGTGACCACGGTGACGCCTGCCACCTCGCGATGGGCGAGTAGTTCGGCTGCCACGGTCAGCGCGTAGGCGGTCTTACCTGCGCCCGGGGTGGCAACAAGCAGGAAATCCCGCCGTGGAATCCGGAAGTACTCCTCGTACGCCGCCCGCTGCCATGGCCGGAGCCCCGGTGAGATGCCCACGAGGACGACAGACTAGCGGTGGGTGCGGGGGGCCGTCCCCCGGGCCAGCAAACACTAGCGGGGGACGGGGGCCGTCCTCCCCTGGGCCAGCACGGCGGGGTGCGGGGGTGATCGAAACCGGCTGACGATGTTCGGACTCGGGTTGCTCATGTGCACGATCACGGGTGCGATGTTGCTCGTCTTCGACGTCATGCTGAAGGGCTCGGCGGTGGTATTGCTGGCCGTGGCGGTCGGCCCGTGGTTCGTGCCGCTGTGGTGGATCGTGCCGCTATGGCTACGGTTGCGCCGCACCTCAGAGCTCGAGGAAGAGCAGCCACGATCGAAGTGACGCCTGCAGGTGTACGTCAGCGCAAAGCCGACGTCAGTTGCCACCCTCGCTGGCGCCTTCGGGCAGCGACTCGTAGATCTTCTTGCACTCCGGGCAGACCGGGAAGCGCTTCGGGTCGCGGTTGGGCACCCAAACTTTGCCGCAGAGAGCGATCACCGGCGTGCCCGTCACTGCACTCTCGAGGATCTTCTCCTTCTGCACGTAGTGCGCGAACCGCTCGTGGTCGCCGTCCCCATGTGACAGCTGCGGCCTGGTGTCTGGTTTGGTGTCACTGTCTGGCAGGACCTTCGTGCTCACGAGAGGAGATTCTACGCGCAGCCGCACCAAGACTTTGCCGACCGGGTGCGGAGGGGGCAGCGGGTCGTCCGCCCGTGGCCGACGCTGCCAGCGCCGCCGCGATCAGTTCTGCGCTGGATCGTCGGGGAAGGTCGCGACCAGAGCCAGATCCCCGCCCTGCCGTCGCAGCACACCCGGCCAGAGCCGGTCAGGCTGCGCCGCGAAGGCGTCTTCTGGTTCCGCGCCGAGCACGTACCACGCGCCCGCATCGACCTCGCCCTGCAGCTGCCTGCTGCCCCAGCCCGCGTATCCGGCGAAAACCCGGAAACTGGCTATCTCGGGCGCGAGTATCTCCGGCGGCGCGTCGAGGTCGACGAGGCCGATCCGCGACATGACAGACGTGCCGTCGAGCGGCCGCCAGCCAAGCGGTTCCTCGTCACCGGGTACGAGCGCGAGTGCCACGGCGCTGTCCGGCGCGACCGGGCCGCCGCGGAAGACCACCGCAGGACCGGTGACAAGCTCGGTCCATGGCTGGAGTACCTGGGCAACAGGGACCTGGGTCGGACGGTTCAGGACGACGCCGAGAGTGCCCTCTTCCGGTTCGTGCTCGACGACGAGCACGACGGCACGCCGGAAGTTCGGGTCGCCTAGCAGCGGCGTGGCGACGAGCAACCGGCCAACAAGCGTGGTGTCCTGCATGCCTCCATCATCGTATGGCCGCGGGCCCGTCAGGTTCGACGCCCGCGCCCGACTCGCCAGCCGCAGCCGCCTCTGCCCGCGCCGCGCCGACAGCGCCAACCGCGCGGGTGAGCTCGCTCGCGGCGCGGCCGTGGGAGGCCACTTCGAGCCGCACCGTGATCGAATGCGACACGCTCGGCGTCACGGCGTCATCACTGCGTTATCACTGCGCCCCAAGCCGATGACCCGGTGGTCCCCGGCTCGCCTGATCACCAGCTCCCTGTCCGCTTGATCAAATGGCGCCACTATGTGGTCCTCATCCGCGCCTATGAGTGCACGAAGGCCTATCCGATGCACGTACCCTGCATGTATGTCCCATGGGCAGGCGGCGAGCATCCCGGCGGCGCACGACACGGGCAACGGGGCCGGCCGGGAGGAGCGGGCGGGCGCCGCGGCGCCGACGCCACCGACCATCGACGCGACCCGGCTGCGTGTCGCCATCGCCCGGCTGTCCAGGCGGCTGCGCAGGCACGAACTCGCCGGCCTGACGCCGACGCAGCTTTCCGCGCTCGCCACCGTGGAAAAGGCCGACGCGCTACGGCTCGGCGATCTCGCCGCGGCCGAGGGTATCGCGCCGTCCACGCTCACCCGGCTGGTGACGGCGCTGGAGGAGGCCGGCTACGTGCGCAGGTACGCGGTGCCAGAAGACGCGCGGGCGAGCACCTTGCAGGTCACGCCCGATGGCCGTGCCGTACTCGACCGCATCAGGCGGGAAACCACCAAGGTCCTTACCGGCATGCTGCTCGATCTCACCGCGGAGCAGCACGAGGCGCTCGCCGCCGCGCTGCCCGCGCTCGAGCATCTCGCGGGCCCTGATCCGCGCGAGCGCCGCGGCTAGTAACGACCGGCGCCCGGGAGTTAGGGCGGCGGCTCCGCTGACCGAGTCTTAGAACAGCAGGCCGGACAGGGTTGTACGAGCCTTTGCCACTCGCGGATCGCGGGGGGGCAGGACCTCGAACAGGCTGAGCAGGTGGCGCCTGGCATGGTCCCTGTCGGCGCCCGTGGTGCGCCTGATGGTGCCGATGAGCCGGTCGAAGGCGTCCTCGGTCCGACCCATCGCCATGTCGACGTCAGCGACACGGATCTGCGCCTCGACGTCTCCTGGGTGCTCCGCGGCCGCTTTCCTCACCCGCGCCTGATCGTAGGAGTTCACCCGTTTCACGAGCCTGATCTGCGACAGCCCGAGGGCGGCGACCGGATTGCCTGGCGAGCTCGCCTGCATCTGCTCGAATGCCGCCTCGGCTCCGTCCAGGTCCCCGCGCTCCATCGCCTTCTGAGCCGCGGCGAGTTCGGGATCACTTGGCAGGTTTTCCGCACCGTTCTGGCCGTCTGGTCGGCCTGGTCCGCCACGGGCCGTGGCTGAGCCCGGATGAGCCGTGCCGTCGTGCCCAGAGCCTGGCGGGCCACCGGACCCACCACCGAAGCCCAGCCGCTGCGCCTCGGCCATTACCTGGTCGATCCACTGCCGGACCTGAGCTTCTGGCATCGCGCCGAGGAACCCGGGAACGATCTGGCCACCGATCGCGACCATCACCATCGGAATGCTTTCCACCCGGAGCGCCGCGCTCAGCTGTGGGTTGGCCTCGGTGTCGATCTTGGCGAGAATCCAGCGCCCGCCTGCCTCGGCAGCAAGCTTCTCAAGCACGGGGCTGAGCTGCTTACATGGACCACACCACTCCGCCCAGAGGTCAATGACCACTGGCACCGACAGGGAGCGCTCGAGAACGTCCGTGCTGAACGTCTCCTCCGTGACGTCGATGACCGCCCCGGCCGCGCCGTCGCTCGCGTCGCCGCCCTGTCCGCCGCCGTGTCCGGTACCGGGCTTTGGCCCTTGAGCCGCCGCGTCCCGGCGTTTCAGCGCAGCCTGCCGTGCACCGAGATCGACTGCGCCATATAGGGAGAAGTCCCTAGGTTGCTGCATGACTCCATCCTGCCTCATGGAATGTGGCGGCCGTGCCGCAGTTACCAGCCCCGGTTAGCCACCTATTTGCCGATCGCCGCCTGGCGCCTCGGGCGCCGCCTGCCGAGTTTAATCGGCAGCCGGCCGCGCGCGGTCGCAGCGGCCATCAGAACGTGACCGGCTCGGTGTATTCAGAGCGTGGCGAGCTCGGCGTGTTCAGAACGTGGCCGGCTCGGTGTTCAGAACTTGGCCGGCTCGGTGTAGCTGCCCCACTCGGTACGCGGCGCGCCGCAGATCTCGCCGCGGGTCGCCTCGGCGCAGCCCGCGTCGAGCATCGGCGGGATCATGTTCTGTTAGCTGAAAGCTGAGTCAGCACGTCCACGCCGGGGGGCAGCGCCGTCTATGGCTGCAACCGGGCATTCGCCGTGTTCGAAGGCTGCCCGGCCAGCCAGTCAACATCCCCAATGGCGGTGGAATCCTTAGCGGCTATCGGCCGGTCTGCGGGCCTGGCTTAACCGCCGCGCCAGCCATCCGGTTGAGGAGCACAGGGCGGCGGCTGCCATCCGCAGAGCATCCGGTGGCTGGTCATTCGGTGCTGACGTTCCCCCCCGCAATACCAGGGTCCTCATCGTGCGCCGGAAATTGGACATCGGGGGTGAAGTCGCCCGCAGTGACACGCAGCCCGCGGAGAAGGTCGAAGGTCCCGACGGGTGGCGCGCGGCGGTGGCTGAAGCTCAGCAGGACAAGAGCCTCGTGGCGAGCGAACGTTAGTCCGTGCGGCCGCAGGATCGTACCGAGCTGAGCAGGATCTGCTGTGCGCGCATGATCGAGGTAACTGCGGCCATCGTCGCTGCCGCACCGAGCCTCCGCTCCCACCGGATCATGGAAGTCATATTCCATGGCAGTGAGCGCTTACCGGATTATAATTTGTGGGCGCTCATATGCCATGAAATCCGCCACAATTATTAAGGCGCAGGCATCCGGGACCTAGTGAGCATCCTGCATTGGAACATGATGTACCGCCGAACCAGCACCACGGCGAAGCGGGACCAGGAAAGTTGACCGGAAGCGCGCGCATCGGCATTGGGGCCCGCACACCGTGAGCGCTGTCGTTATCCGCCCGGCCTTCTTTCCTATACAGGCACGCCAAGCTACCGGCCGGAAGTGACAGGCAAAGCCAAGCTGCGTTATTTTTATTACCGGTAAGAGTACGGCTTGGGTAAACCCGCTGCCACGCGCGTGAAAAGGCTTTCGGACCGGAGCCCACGGTGCTTGGCGTACAGCGGGGCGCGGCAGGAGCCGGTACGAGGAACACAAACACCACAGATGGAGGTGGGTTGCCGCGGGCGGCAGGGCGAACGATCCGAGTGGCCGGGTGGGCGAGTCACTTGAACACGACGCTTCCGCACATTCACCCACGGTGACGAAGCCCGGTCGGGCAGCCATTCTGGCGAGCGGGCTTGGACTATGTCATCGCGGCAAGTGGCCGCTGCGCTCGGTCACTTTCTCTGTCGACACCTCGGCCGGGGCCGTAGGTATCGCGGGAGCTCACGGGTCGGGCAAGACCGCCTTGTTCGCCTTGCTGGGCGGCTTCGCCCCTCCCGCGCGTGGCGAACTCTGGGTGCTCGGCAAGGACATGCGCACATACCGGGGGCGTGACACGATCCGCCGCCGCGTCGGGCTGATTCCGCCGCCCGGGCGACCCCTTGGATTCACCGTGCTTGAGCTCGTCACCCATGCCGCCTGGCTGCTCGGGCTGCCCGTGTCGCACCGCCGCGCCAGCGTCGCGGGAGCGCTTCAGCGGCTGCAGCTGGCGAACTGGGTGAGCGCTTCGATCAACGCGGCGCCCGACGACGTTGCGCTCCGGGCGTGGCTCGCCGCCTGCACTGTGCACGAGCCTGACCTGATCCTCGTCGATGGCCTGCTTGACGGGATCGCGGAGGACGACGCGCTGGCGATGGCCGGCTGCCTGCGGAGCCTCGCCGTCAGCACCGCGTTGCTCGTCGCCGGACGTGACGCCGCGCGGCTCGCGCGCTGCTGCGCACGGGTGTTTACGCTCACCGACGGGATTGCCGACGGTGGTTGACGGCAGGCGCCCGCGCGCTGGCATGAGTCTGGCGCTGCTTGCCGCAGAAGGCAGGTACGCGGCGCCGATCATGCTCGTGCCCGTCGCGATTCTCGGCATCGCCGGGGCCTGGCGGGCGCTCACCCCCGGCATGACCGGCTGGGACTTCACCGGCGACGCGATACTCGACTCGGTCCGCGGCAGCGGCCCGGCGGCGGCCGGCCTGACGGCGTGGCTCACGATCGCAAGCGAGCGCTCAGGCCTCGGGCGGCTCGAACGGCTCGGCCGCCGCTCCGCCGCGGCAGGACCGCTGATTCGGCTTGGTGTCGCCGCGTCGGCTGCGCTCGCCGGATACACGCTGACAGCAGGGGCGATCGCGGCCTGGACTGGCGCGCAGGGCCCGATCACGGGCAGTTTTCCGCCGCAGGAGCTCGCGGCGGGTGCCGCCGCGCTGCTCGCGCACGTCGCCCTGGGTTTCCTCGTCGCGATGCTCTGGTGCGCGCGCTGTTACCCGGTACGGCCTGGGCAACCGTTCCCTGCGGTCGGTGCGGCGGTCGCTGCCGCCGCCGTACCTGCCGCCGCAGCGACGGCCAGCTGGGCCCTGGCCGCGTGGTCGGGTACGGGCCGGGGCTCGGGCGCCAGCTTGCCCAGCATGCTGTGGTCACCCGATGTGCACCACTCACCTTTCACCGATTGGCGGTCCGGGCTGTTCGTCGCGGCGCTCACCTGGTTCTGCGGCCTCGCAGCCGCCGCAATCGTGGCGGCGGGCCTGATACTGACCCGCCGTCACCGCTATGCCATCGGGCTTGCCGCCGCGAGCATCGTGGCCGTCGTTGGCCTTGGTCAGCTGCGTGCCGACACCGGGCATCCCATTACCCCCGTCACGGCGTCTGTCGTCTGCCGCAGCTGGCCGCTCGAAGTGTGCGTGTACCCGGCCTTCGCGTCGGCGCTGCCGCGACTGGAGTCAGCCTTCACCGCGGTGGCCGCGCAGGTGTCGGGAACACCCGCAGCGGTTCGCTCGATCGTCCAGCTGCCACCAGGCGATAACGCGTCCCAATGGCCCGGTGGTTACGGTTTCCACCTCGATGATCTGGGGCCTGGATATGAGCTGCGGGCAGAGTCGGATCTGGTCCGTCAGGTCACGGGAGCGCTGAACCGGGCGAACCGCAGCCGGGCATCCCCTGACCAGACGCATCTGAACCGCACGCCCCTCGGCACGGCGACCTTGCGCCGCGAGCCTGTGACGGCCGATATCGGTGCCGCCACTATCGGTTCTCCACCCAGCAGACGACCGGTTACGCACGGTGGCGCCGACCTGCCAGCGATACTTGCCATACGCTGAGGTAGATGGACTGGAGCCTGCTGACATGTGCCCGCAAAGGGCACATCACCTACGCCCCGGACGAGTCCGGTCTCCGTAACCGGCTCACATCGCCGACGGCGGCGGGCCAGTCCTGGCGCTGCCTGCGCTGCGGGACATTCGTGCCTGGCGAGCCAAAACTGGCGGGTCCCGCCGGCGACGCGCCGCAGGTCCGCCGCGGCGACGAGCTGCGCAGCGTCTTTATCTTGCGGCTGTTCGCGGTCGAGCGGATGGTTCGCGTCCTCGTCGTGGGCGTGGCCGCCTATGCGGTATGGCGGTTCCAGTACTCCCGCGGAACCATCCAGCAGGCATTCAACCGCGAGCTCCCCCTGCTGCGCCCCCTGTTCAAGCAGCTCGGTTACGACCTTGATCAGTCCAAGCTGGTCGAGATGATCAGGCACGCCTTTAACCTGAATCCGACCACGCTCAGGTGGTTTGCCGTCGGGCTGGCCGCGTACACGGTGATCGAAGTCATCGAGGCGGTGGGCCTGTGGCTGGCAAAGCGCTGGGGCGAGTACTTCGCCATGGTGGCCACGTCCGCAGGGCTGCCACTCGAAATCTACGAACTAGCCAACAAGGTCACCTTCCTGCGGGTGGGCGCGTTCCTCATCAACGTGGCCCTCGTCGTCTACCTCGTCTACGCGAAACGGCTGTTCGGGATCCGGGGTGGCGGCAAGGCCTACCAGGCACGGCGGCGCAGCGAATCGATCATCGACGCAGAACTGCAGGCGCTGGCCAAGCTCGAGACAGCAGACGCTGCAGTGATCAATGGGGCTAGTGAGCCAGGCGAGGAAGCTTCGCCCGCTCCGGCAAGGCCCGCGACCGCATTCGGTGGTAGTGAAGCACAGGGTGCTGGCGGGACGGAAGAAAGCCGAGCGCGCTGAGCCGGTGAGCCCTACTGCGGGGGGCGATCACGCCGGGCCGCCCAGGCGTGATACTCCACGGCGGCCTGGCCACGATCGGGGCCTCGAGCGACCTCAGCCCGAAGCCGGTGATGACCGGATGCGATGCGCGGTCAACCGAACGTGACGGGCGGGTGAGCCCGGACGCTGCGGCTAGCTGTCTGGACTCACCGATGCGACAAGCTCGTCGGCCGCGGAATAGGGATCAAGCTCGCCGTCCGCGACCTTCGCCGCAAGCCGGCTGAGCCTCCCGTCGCCCGGCAGCGCGCCCATCCGCGCACGCAACACGGCGAGCGCAATGGCTGCCACCTCCGCGCCTGCTCTGGCCCGGCGGCGGCGGATGAGTTCGCCGGAGCTCTCCAGCCAGGTCACATGCGCGTCCAGCTTTCCCACAAGCTCGTCGATGCCCTCGTCGCGTACGGCAACCGTGGCGACGATCGGGGGGTTCCAAGCGGACTCGCCCCGTCCGGCAAGGGCGATCATGTTCCGCAGGTCACGCACCGCCTGCTGGGCGCCATCCCGGTCCGCCTTGTTCACCACGAACACGTCCCCCACCTCCAGAATGCCGGCCTTGGCAGCCTGGATCGCGTCGCCCATACCGGGCGCGACGAGCACGATCGTGGTATCGGCCAGAGACGCCACCTCGACCTCCGCCTGGCCCACCCCTACTGTCTCGATCATGATCACGTCAAAACCCGCTGCGTCGAGCACCCGGAGCGCCTGCGGAGTGGCCGATGCGAGGCCGCCGAGATGGCCGCGGCTAGCCATGGACCTGATGAACACGTCGGGGTCGGTGGCGTGGTCCTGCATCCGAATCCGGTCGCCAAGCAACGCGCCGCCGGTGAATGGCGAACTGGGATCGACCGCGAGGATGCCCACCCGCCTGCCCTGACGCCGGTAGGCGCGGATCAGGGCATTGGTGGCCGTCGACTTCCCGACGCCAGGCGCACCGGTGAGACCGAGCACGCTTGGCCGCCCGGCAAGTGGCGCTATCGCCTTCATCACCGCGCGCAACTGCGGCGACCCGTCCTCCACCAGGGAGACCAAGCGGGCCACGGCGCGCGGGTCGCGGTTACTGGCTCGCCCCACCAGATCAGGGACATCGGCGGCCCGGCCGGAGCGCCTCCGCTGGAGCCGTTCAGGATCAGTTGTGTGTTGCGCTTTCGCCGCCACGGTGCGCTCAGCGGCCGCTGCCGGTTCAGCGGCCACCGTGCGCTCAGCGGCCACTGACGGCTGTGCTGCCACTGGCGGCTCAGCGGCCACTGCCGGCTCAGCGGCCACTGGCGGCCCGGCCACTGGCGGCTCATCGGCCACTAGCGGCTCATCGGCCACTGGCGGCTCAGCAGGCGGCTCACCGGCCACTGGCGGCTCACCGGCCACTGGCGGCCGGCACCCGAAGCAGCAGTGCGTCGCCCGGGCCGCCGTCGCCGCACAGCGGCGCCGCGCCGAGGCCGCCGCCCCGCCGCCGCAACTCGTTGGCCAGACGCGGGGCGATGCGCGTGATCGTCCCGTCCGCCGCGAACGCGGGCCGTAGCATGCTCAGCGTTTCCGCGGTCGTGCCAGGCCGGACGCCTTCGTCGACCTGGTCGCCTGGGATCCCCGTCCGGTCGAGCGTGGCCTTGATCGCGATCCCGCCCAGGTCTGTGGCTGTGAAGTCCTCGAGCCAGCCCAGGAGCCTGCCGACGGGCGTGTGGGCGCCGCTCACGATGACCGCTGCTGAGACCGCTGCTGACATGCAACCCCTCCGCGTCGTACGGTTAGGTCGTTTGTCACGATACCCATGACACGGTCGCGCCAGGCCGAAGGAACCTGTGCGGATGAGTAACGGAGGGGTTATGAGGGGCGCGGATGAGTGAGCCAGCGATACTGACGCGGATCGATCACGTGGGAATCGCCTGCCACAACTTGGCGGAGAAAATCGACTTCTACCGGTCGGTGTTCGGGCTCAGCGTGGTGAGCCAGGAAATCAACACAGAACAGGGCGTTCACGAGGCGATGATGCATGTCGCCGACGCGCCCACCGGGTCGTCCTATGTCCAGTTGCTCGAGCCGCTGGATCCCGACACGCCGGTCGGCAGATTCCTGGCCCGCCGCGGCGAGGGAGTGCACCATATCGGCTACGGTGTAACCGACGTCACCGCGGCGCTCGAAGCCATCGGAAGTCATGGCCTGCGGCTGATAGATGAGCGGCCGCGGCACGGCTCGATGGGCGCCTCGATAGCCTTTGTTCACCCAGCGGGCGTTGGTGGCGTGCTGACCGAACTAGTGCAGGCCCCCTGAGGGACGGGCCGCGGGACGGGCCACGGGACGGGCCAAGGGCGCGGAGGTTCTGCGCTACAGCGCCGCCAAGTATGCCAATAGCGAATAATGGATGTCCAAAAGGACGAGCGAGTTCGAAGGCACCTGCAAAGGCGTCTCCGACGGCGCGTGGGCGGAGTACGCTTTCAAATGCCGGGCGAGGGATTTCGCCACGCACCGTCCCGGCGGGGCTTGTCAGGTCATCCGACCGCTGGTGACCGCGTCGTCTCGCCGGAGGAGGGCCACGTGCACGCTCGGTCTGATCAGCTTGTCATCCCGTCTCACCAGGATCGAGCCACATGCAGTCCGACATCGACGCCCAGCTGAGCAACTTCTTCGAGGAAACACCCCCACGCGAGTTCGACACGGTGCTCCGCGGCTACGACCGGGGCCAGGTCGACGGGCACATCAAGCAGCTCGATGCTGAGGTTCGCCAGCACCGCGAGCAGGTGCAGGCGATGCAGCGCGAACTCTCCGAGGCGCACCGCCAGATCCAGGAGCAGGAACGGCCCACCTACTCCGGCCTTGGCGCGCGCATCGAGCAGCTGCTGCGGCTGGCGGAGGAGCAGGCAACAGAGCTGGTCCAGGCGGCACGTTCCGAGGCCAACGAGATCAAGGCGGCCGCCCGGGTTGACGCCGCCGACTTCCGCGCTGCGGCCGAGAACGAGGTCAATGAACTGCGGGCCAGCGCCAAGCGGGAGACCGACGACCTGCGCGCCGCTGCCGAGCGCGAGGCAGACGCGATCCGCACCAGCGTGCGGCGCCATGCTGAGGAGCTGACCTCCACCACCGAGCGTGAGGTCGCCAAGCTGCGTGCGACGGCAGATCATGAAATCGCCGAGAAGCGGGCCGCGGCCGAGCGGGACATCGCCAAGCTGCGCACGAGCACCGAGCGCGAAGTGGCACAGCTGCGCGCGTCGACCAAGCGCGAGCGGGACGAGATCCTCACCACCGCGAAGCGCCAGGCCGACGAGATGCGGGCGCAGGCGCAGCGGATCCTGGAGGAGAGCGAGGCGCAGCGCGCCCAGGCAGAGGCCGAGTTCGAGATCCAGCTCGCCTCTCGTCGCGAGGAGGCCGAACGGCAGGAGGCCGAGCGGCTCGCCGCGGCGCAGGCCGCCACGCAGAAGCTGGTCACAGAGGCGGAGCAGCGCGCGGCCACGGCGGAACAGCGCGCGGCCAAGGCCAGCGCCCAGGCGGAACAGACAAGGCGCGAGGCCGAGCAGCACGCCATGCAGCTTGTCACCAACGCGAAGAAGAACGCCGACCAGATCCTCGGCCAGGCCAAATCACAGGCGGATCAGCATCTAGCAGAGGTCAAGTCAGAGGCGGAGCGGCACCGCGCCGCGGCGCAGCGGCACGTCGACGACCTGACCAGGCAGAAGGACAGCATCCAGGGTCACCTCGCCCAGCTGCGCCAGTTGCTCGGTGCGCAGATGCCGGGGCTCGACGCCGCACTTCAGCCGAGCCAACCCAAGTCGGCTATCGGCGGCCAGCAGGGACCTCCGCCGGTGGCGCAGCAGCAGCCGCAGAAGCAGGCCGGCCAGCCCCTGCAGAAGCAGTCGGTTCCCGCGCAGGCGGCAAAGCCGGGTGCCAAGCCGGGCCAGGCCAAGGACGAGGAGTGGTGGACCGAATAACCGGCTAGGGCGTGTCCCGTCGGCCAAGCCGCGATCCTGGCCCGCGGGACACGTTGCTTTCTCCGCGCTCCTGGTCAGATCGCGGTCCGGCCGCCAACAGGCCCTCCGCGCTCCGGGCGGCAAGCGCGAGGTCGGCACCCATATCTGCAATGGCGACCGCGATCGCCCGGCCGATGCCCCGCGGCGCACCAGAGATCAGCGCCGTCTTCCCGGTCAGGTCGCACAGGTTCATGAGGGATCCTGCCACTCGGTGGGCAGGGGCCACGCGGCCGGGTTAACCCGCTTCACGATCTCATTCAGCGCGATCCGTACGTAGGGTTCCCCCACCCATAGGTGCCTGGCCCCGGGCACCGCCACGACCTCAGCCTGCGGTACCCGGGCGAACCGGCGGCGCGCCTCGGCGGGCCGCAGGTAGTCGTCAAGCTCGGGGACCAGCGCCGTTAGTGGCTTACCTGATACCGCCCAGCCGTCCAGATCCCAATCGTTAGCACGGCGCAGCGGCGGTGACAGCAGCAGGGCACCCGCTACCTCGGGGATATTTCCCCACTTCAGCGCCAGTTCTGTGCCGAACGACCAGCCGAGCAGCCAGCGGGCGGGCAGCCCGGTGGAGGTCGCATAGCCGACAGCGGCCGCCACGTCGTGGCGTTCGTGCTCGCCTCCGCCGAACTCGCCTTCGCTGGTGCCGTGATCCGACGAGGTGCCGCGCGTGTTGAACCGCAGCACGGCCAGATCGGCCAGGGCTGGCAGCCGGTTCGCCGCCTTGCGCAGGATGTGGCTGTCCATCATGCCGCCGTGCGTGGGCAGCGGGTGCAGGCAGACGAGGGTCGCCACCGGGTCCCGTTCAGCGGGCAGCGCAAGTTCGCCGACCAGGTCCAGCCCATCGCCGGTACGCAGGGTCACCGGTGACCAGCGGGCCGGAAGGACCGTCGACGCCCGAATCTCCGCGGTTTGCGCGTGATCTGTCACACTCGTCTCCCTGGTGGTCGTCAACGCCGGGGCGCGCGCGTCATCCGGCCGCCCGCGCCTCCGGCTCATCGTGACTTCCCCGGCCGCCCCGGCCGCTGTCCGGCGCGCCGCTCAGGCCGCCGGTCCAGACGCCGCCGCCAGCAGGGCCGGTGCCAGTGCCGACGGTCGCCGACGCCAGCATTTATCCCGAACGGCTGCGCGGCGGCCGGCCAGGCGACCACGTGCGGTGTGCCGGCAGGTAGCTCTTGATCGCAGCCTGGACAGCGGTACGCCTTCGTCGCCGCCGCGCCAGACACGGGGCGCACGACCCAGTCGCCGTCCGGCCACGACTCGACCTGCTCCACAGGATCGGGAAGCGGCTTGCCCGGCTCACGGCGGATCCGGCGCGCGCTCATGTCCGCGCCTCATCCGCTCGTGCGCCACCGCTCCCGTTGATCGTCACCTATATATTGTGCGGTCACACCGGCGCAACCCGCGCCACGGTCCCACGAGCCGCCGGATGATCCCCGCTAGACCAGGCTGTCACCACACAGCATACGAAAGCCGGCCGCAAAGCCCGCTGAAAGTGGTTACGCGGCTTGTCCACACCTTCCCGCCGAGCGATCCTGGGATACCAGGGGCGTCGCCGAGGCCGGCGTCCGCGCCGCCAAGGTTCCATCGCGATGCTGCGCGGCGATCCAGGCCCGGGCAAGAACCCCCGCCTCATGCTCCGCGGCGCCCATATCACCGGGCACTTCCTGATCTGCGTATCGAGTGGGCCTGGCTCGCTGAATGGTGACATAAATATCGTGTTCGCCCCAGCCGCGATCAGCGTGCTCGCGCTCTTGGCTGAGCGCGTGGTTGGGCAGTGCGGCGCACTGGTAACTCAGAACAGGGTGAGGCCGCCAGTGTCGACACCCCGCAGCGCGTCGTAGTCGACCGTCACGCAGCCGATGCCGCGATCTTCCGCAAGTACCCTCGCCTGCGGCTTGATCTCCTGCGCCGCGAAGATGCCGCGCACAGGAGCGAGCAACGGATCGCGATTGAGCAAGTCCAGGTACCTGGTGAGCTGCTCGACGCCGTCGATTTCGCCGCGCCTCTTGATCTCCACGGCGACGGTGCGGCGGCCGGCGTCGCGGCACAGCAGGTCCACTGGGCCGATAGCGGTGGGATACTCGCGGCGGACCAGCGTGAAGCCACTACCAAGCGCTGCTGGGCTTGCCGCGAGCAACTCCTGAAGGTGCGCCTCGACTCCGTCCTTGACCAGGCCGGGGTCTACCCCAAGCTCGTGACGGGAGTCGTGCAGCACCTCCTCAATCGTGATCACCAACTGCTCGCCCGCCTTGTTGGTCGCCGTCCACGTATTGTCGCTCTCCCTGACGGTGCAGGGCGGGCTCATCCAGTTCAGCGGCTTGTACGCCCGGTCGTCTGCGTGGACAGAGACCGACCCGTCCGCCTTGAGCAGGAGCAGCCGGGGGGCAGATGGCAGGTGGGCGGTCAGCCGGCCGACGTAGTCGACACTGCACCGCGCGATAACAAGACGCACGGCCCTACCGTAGTAGACGTGCCCGCCGCGGTGCCCGCGGCAGGACGCCGCGGGCGGCCGACGTAGTTCAGGCGGCGGCACGATCATTTCACCGTTTCGGGTACTGCGTGCTCGGGCGGCTCGACGATTGGTTCCGCACGGCCGCGCAGCGCGGCGAGCCGCCCACCAAGATCGATACGCGGTTATCCCCAGATTTCGGCGAGGGCCATGCCAAGCTGGTGGGCCATCGCGATGCTGAGCCGCGCCGCGGAGCCGGCCTGGCTCAGCGCTGATCCGTCGGTCCGAACAGGTGCGCGTTGACCGCGCGCACGCGATCGGCAAACTCCGGCATCTCGGTGACGGCGACCCCGGCCGCTGCAAGGATCTCGGCGCCCTGGCAATCGGCGAACAGATCGGGCTCGCGCCAGGCGAACACGACGCGCTCGATCCCGGCCGCGATGATCAGCCCCGTGCAGGTTCGTGGCCGCGACGCACGAGCGCTGCACGGTTCAAGCGAGCTGTACAGGGTCGCGCCCACGAGCCCGCGGTCGCCGAGCGGCCCGGTCGGCGCCTTGCGCAGCGCCACCTCCTCTGCGTGGTCGCTGCTGGACTGCTCGCGCGAATAACCGGTGGCCACGAGATCGCCGCCAGAGCCGACGATGACCGCGCCGACCGAGTAGGCGCGCGACGACGGCGGGCAGCGGCGCGAAATCTCGATGGCCTGACGCAGCCAGCGCAGATCCCCGCTTGGAGGCTCGAGCAGGTAGCGCAGCAGCACCACCTCGCCGAGCCTGCGGACCTCGGCCAGCGTCATCGGGTTGCCCGCATCGTGCGGATACCTGGCCGGGCCCGCGAACCGCGGCGCCGCCGGGTCGCCCACGAAGAACGGCGCGACCACCAGTTGCAGCTCGTCGGCGAGCCCGGCCGTGAGCAATTGCGTCAGCACCCGGGCGCCACCCTCGACCATCAACCGTCCGACGCCGCGTCCGGCCAGATCCGCGAGTACGGCCCGCGGGGTGGGCCGTTGACCCGCGTCAATGACCGTGGCTGCGCCCGCCAGCCGGGCCCGGGCCACGGCGAGGGCTGGCGTGGCGCAGTAGACAAGCTTCTCCCCGTCGCCGGCGGTGAAGAAGCTGGCGGCCGGATCCAGGGCCCCCGTCGCCGTCAGCGTTACCTTGGCCGGACTTGGCGGCAGCCCGCGGGCGGTACGAAGCTCGCGCCTGGCCTTCGAACGCACAAGCAACCGGGGATTGTCACGCCGGATAGTCGCCGCGCCGACGAGGATCGCGTCCACGCCTGCCCTAACCTCGTCTACGCGATCGGCATCGGCCGCGCTGGACAGCACGAGCCTGGACGCGCTGGCGTCATCGAGGTAGCCGTCCGCCGACACGGCGCAGCTGAGCAGCACATACGGTAGTCCGGTCACAGGGTGGCCAAGCCTACTCCGCGAGTGGCGGTGCGGCGCGAACCTGGGCCCATGCGCCGCCCGCGCCTTGGCAGACGGCACGGTGTTACCGGTGGATTCGCGGGCCGCGCCGCGCTGAACTTACCGGATGATGCGTGACACAGGTGCAAGATCGCAAAATTGAGCGCGCTCCCAGCCATGCGGCTGGGAGCGCGCTCTCCCCCCCAAGACTCCGGTGTCCGGCGGGCCCCCGAATTCCGCCGGACACCGGACGCAGGCCACCGCACACCCCCGGGACACCGAGTAGATGACCTCGTGTGCCTAGTGCCCGGGGTGCCCGAGACATCCGGGCTCCTCGCGTGGCCGGGTCCTAGTTTTGCCCTGTGCTGTTCCGCTCTGTCTCTGTTCTGCTGTCGCTCTCTGTTCTGCTGTCGCTCTCGTCCTTGTACCGCTCGCCCGCTTCGGTTGCTAACAGTAATCCTAGAGCGAGATCACTCTTCGAATTCATACGATGCCACATCGTGACGAGAATGTGAATAGCCCAGTTCAACAAGCTGATCATATCTTCGACACGGCACCGGAGCCCGGATGCGATCGGAGCTGACGTGACTCTGCCGGTGTTACTGGCCGAGGCAAATTACTCTGAGTGAGACTAGGGCGTCCCGTGGATCTTTGGCGGCGCGAAGGTGCCGCCCACGACCCCAGGCGACGACCGGGGTCGTGGGCGGTACAAGCACAGCCCTACCAATCGCCGCCTGGATCACCACCCGCATCCATCAAGATCCACGGGACACCACCACCACGGGGCTACGCCCTAGTCGATAGTCAACGGTGCCCGCTGGCTTGCCCCGCACCCCGGATCGTAGGCTGAGGCGCATGGCTCGCAACCGCAATGACACCCGCGTCGTGCTGTCCCGTATCTATACGCGCACCGGCGACGGTGGCATGACCAGGCTCGGCGACATGAGCGAGGTGGCCAAGACCGATCCCAGGCTTGCGGCTTATGCCGACGTGGATGAGGCTAACTGCGCGATCGGCGCCGCCGTCGCGATGGGCCAGTTCGACCCCGGCATCGCAGCGGCGCTCACCCGAGTCCAGAACGAACTCTTCGACGTTGGCGCTGACCTGTGCAAGCCGATCACACACCGCGGCAGCGACTCTGCGGAGACGGGGGGAACAAGCGGCGATTTGCGGATCACAGAGGAGTACATCGTCGGCCTGGAAGCCGAGTGCGATCGGTTCAACGAGGAACTCGAAGTCCTCCGCAGCTTCGTGCTGCCAGGCGGGACACCAGGTGCCGCCCTCTTGCACACGGCTCGCGCGGTAACCCGGCGGGCCGAGCGCAGCACCTGGGCGGTGCTTGGCACGCTCGGCGACTCGGTCAACCCGCTGACCGCCCGCTACCTGAACCGCCTGTCCGACCTGCTTTTCATTCTGGCACGGCGGGCAAACAGCGAGCGGGGTGATGTGTTGTGGAAGCCGGGAGGACAACGCTGAGTGGCAGGCCGCCTGATCCAGGTGTGGCCTGGTCAGGCGATCTGGTCCAGGTGTGGCCTGGTCAGGCGATCTGGTCCAGATGTGAACCTGGCGGCGCCGCCTCCAGCCAGGCAAGAAAACCGGTCAAGGCATCCTCGCCCATGGCGAGTTCGACCGGCTCTGCCCGCGGGCCCTCCCTGCACTCGATGATGACCGTCTCACCGCCGATGCTGACCGCCTCCGCGGGATCGGGACGCCTGCGTGCCGCCACCACCAGATTGCGCCTGGCGAACACCACGTCAGGTCGGAGCAGCACACCGAAGACCTGATGCCAGCGCAGCTCGTCGAGCTGATAACGGGCCACGCCGAGTCGCCAGCCCTGCCAGGAGCCGTCCGCGGTGCGCTGACGCAAACCGCACTCCACCGTCCCGCCGCCGCGCTCAAGTATGACGCGGCGAAGCGCGATGCCGATCCCGGCGAGAACGGCAAGCAGAAGGAACACGGCGAAGACACCGGCCGTATCGAATGCCAGTGTCCCACCCACTCCTGGCGGCCCTGCCGGACTTACTGTCCGGCTGCCCGCAGGAGTGCCCGGGCATATTCCACGCCGGACGGCTCCGCTGCGGCCGAAGATCCGGTCCCGGATTCCGCCAGCAAGCGGTCAAGTTCGGACCGCACCGCCTGTACATCCACGTCGCTGCCGAGTTCAGCCTGCGCCGCGAGTACGGATATCCGGTCATCCGCCACGGCAAGGAACCCGCCGGTGACGGCGGCGACCACATCGTCTCCCTCGGTCTGGAGTATCCGCACCAGGCTTCCCGGCGCCAGCACGCCGAGCACCGGCGCATGACCGGTCAGGACGCCGATGTCGCCATCGAGCGTCTTGGCGATCACCAGGCCAGCGTTGCCTGACCAGATCTCCTCCTCGGGGGTCACAAGCGTGACGAGCAGCGTCACGACCGCACCCCGGCGGTTGCCTCACCGGCCCGGGCCCTCACGCCTTGCTCAGCTCCTCTGCCTTCTTCTCGACGTCCTCGATGCCACCGCACATGAAGAACGCCTGCTCCGGGATGTTGTCGTAGCGGCCTTCCGAGATCGCCTTGAACGAGGCGATCGTCTCCTCCAGCGGCACGAACGCTCCTGGGATGCCGGTGAACTGCTCGGCCACGAACATCGGATGGGACAGGAACCGCTCGATCCGTCGCGCGCGCTGGACCAGGATCTTGTCCTCCTCTGACAATTCGTCAATGCCCAGGATGGCGATGATGTCCTGAAGTTCCTTGTAACGTTGGAGGATCCGCTGCACCTCGCGCGCGACGTCGTAGTGCTCCTGGCCTACGTACTTGGGGTCCAGGATCCGAGACGTCGAGTCGAGCGGGTCCACCGCCGGGTAGATGCCTTTCTCCGTGATCGACCTGGACAGCACCGTCGTGGCGTCAAGGTGCGCGAAGGTGGTGTGCGGCGCCGGGTCGGTGATGTCATCCGCGGGCACGTAGATCGCCTGCATTGACGTGATGGAGTGGCCGCGTGTCGAGGTGATCCGCTCCTGGAGCTCGCCCATCTCGTCCGCCAGGGTGGGCTGGTAGCCGACTGCCGATGGCATCCGGCCGAGCAGCGTGGATACCTCCGAGCCAGCCTGTGTGAACCGGAAGATGTTGTCGATGAACAACAGCACGTCCTGCTTTTGCACGTCACGGAAGTACTCGGCCATGGTCAGCGCGGCCAGGCCGACCCGCAGCCTGGTGCCGGGCGGTTCGTCCATCTGACCGAACACGAGCGCGGTATCGGCGATGACGCCGGACTCGCTCATCTCAAGGAACAGGTCGTTGCCCTCACGGGTGCGCTCGCCCACGCCCGCGAACACGGACACGCCGCCGAAGTTCTTGGCCACGCGGTTGATCATTTCCTGGATCAGTACGGTCTTGCCGACTCCGGCACCACCGAACAGGCCGATCTTCCCGCCGCGGACGTATGGCGTCAGCAGGTCGATGACCTTGATACCCGTGACGAACATCTCGGTCCGTGGTTCCAGCTGATCGAAAGGCGGGGGCGGCCGGTGGATGGTCCACCGTTCCTTGATCTCGAGCGACGACGTCGGCGCGTCAAGGGTTTCGCCCAGCGTATTGAACACGTGCCCCTTTGTGACGTCGCCGACCGGGACGGCGATCGGCGCGCCGGTATCGGTCACCGCCGCACCGCGGACAAGGCCGTCCGTCGGCTGCATCGAAATGGCACGGGCCATGTTGTCGCCGATGTGCAGCGCGACCTCAAGGGTGAGCGTCCTTGTCGCGTCGCCGAGCGTGACATCCACGTGCAGCGCGTTGTAGATGTCGGGCATCTGGTCGCCGGAGAATTCCACGTCGACGACGGGACCGGTGACGCGCGCGACACGGCCGGTTCCTGCGCTGGTGGCGGTGCCGCCCTCGGGGGCGGGGTTCTCGACGGTCGCTGTCATAATGACTCTCATTCACTCCCCGCGGTCGCCTCCGCGAGCGCGTTCGCGCCGCCGACGATCTCGCTGATTTCCTGGGTGATCTCGCCCTGCCGTGCCTGGTTCGCCACGCGGGTAAGGCTTTCGAGCAGGTCGTTCGCGTTGTCGGTCGCCGACTTCATCGCGCGGCGGCGGGCCGCGTACATGGACGCGGCCGCCTCGAGCAGCGCGAAGTACAGCCTGCTTTGCACATACGCGGGAAGCAGCGCATCGAGCACCGCCTCCGGAGACGGCTCGAAATCGTAGATAGGCACCGGCCCGCCCGGCGGCTCCTCCGTCGTCTCTTCGATCTCGAGCGGCAGGATGCGGCGAACGACCGGGTTCTGGGTGAGCATGGAGACGAATTCGGTGTACACGAGATGGATCTCGTCCACACCGCCGTCCGAGGATGGCTGGTTGAACGCCTCGAGCAACTCGGCCGTGATCATTTGAGCGTCCTCATGCCTCGGCCGATCAGAGATCCCGCTCCACTGCCCCGCCATCTCACGATCCCGGAAACGATGCCAGACGATTCCTTTGTTTCCTGCCACGTAGGTCACCGGTTCGATGCCACGCTTATCCAGCAGACCGGCGAGAGCCTGCTGCTCCCGCAGCACGTTCGCGTTGTACCCGCCGGCGAAGCCACCATCACTCGTGAGGATCATTACCGCGGCCCGGGTCGGATTGTCCGGCTCGGTGGTCAGCGGGTGGTGGACGGAGTGCGACCTGCTCACGACCGCCTCGACGGCGCGGGTGATCTCGCGCGCGTACGGGCCGGCCTCCTGCACGCGCTGCTGCGCCTTGAGAATCCGCGACGCCGCGATCATCTCCTGGGCACGAGTGATCTTGGCGGTGGACTTGATCGACCGGATCCGCCGCCTGACCGCGCGAAGCTGTGCTCCCATCGCGCCGCCTACTCCTGCTCGCGCTTCGGTGGTGCTACATACCGTTTGACCTTCTCGTGGCTGACGTCCTCTTCCAACAGGGCCTCGACAGGGACATCCTTCACGAGCAGCTCACCGGAACTAGTCTCGAATGTCTTCTTGAAATCATCGAGAACTTCCTTCAGCGCGGCAATGGTGTCCTCGGACAGGTCTCCGGTCTCCCTGATGGCGTCGTAGATACCTGACCGCGTCCGCTGTATGTGATCGAGGAACTCGGCCTCGAACCTGCTGATGTCCTCGATCGGCACGTCATCAAGCTGCCCCGTGGTACCGGCCCAGACGGAGATCACCTCGCGCTCCACAGGGAACGGGCTGTACTGCGGCTGCTTGAGCAGTTCGACCAGCCGTGAGCCACGGTCAAGCTGAGAGCGTGACGCGGCGTCGAGGTCCGAGGCGAACGCGGCGAAAGCCTCCAGGTCGCGGAACTGCGACAGCCCGAGCCGCAGCGTTCCTGCGACCTTCTTCATGGCCTTGACCTGCGCGTTCCCGCCGACCCTTGAGACCGAGATGCCGACGTTGATGGCTGGCCGGACGCCCGAGTTGAACAGGTCGGTCTCCAGGAAGATCTGCCCGTCAGTGATCGAGATGACGTTTGTCGGGATATAGGCCGACACGTCGTTGCCCTTGGTCTCCACGATCGGCAGCCCGGTCATTGACCCTCCGCCCAGCTCGTCGGAGAGCTTCGCGCACCGCTCAAGGAGCCGCGAATGCAGGTAGAAGACGTCACCGGGGTAGGCCTCACGGCCCGGCGGACGGCGCAGCAGCAGCGAGATCGTGCGGTACGCCTCGGCCTGCTTGGACAGGTCGTCGAAGACGATCAGCACATGCTTGCCCGCGTACATCCAGTGCTGGCCGATCGCCGAGCCGGTGTACGGGGCGATGTACTTGTAGCCGGATGGGTCGGACGCTGGAGCAGCCACGATCGTCGTGTATGCCATCGCTCCCGCGTCTTCGAACGACTGACGCACCTGAGCGACCGTCGAACCCTTCTGGCCGATGGCAACATAGACGCACCTGACCTGGCGCTGCGGATCGCCGGACTCCCAGTTGTCCCGCTGATTGATGATCGTGTCGATGGCGACGGCCGTCTTGCCGGTCTGCCGGTCGCCGATGATCAGCTGGCGCTGACCCCGGCCGATCGGCGTCATCGCGTCGATCGCCTTGATGCCGGTCTGCAATGGCTCCTTCACTGGCTGGCGTTGCACCACACTCGGCGCCTGCACCTCGAGCGGCCGCAGTTCCGCCTCGCCGATCTCACCGAGGCCGTCCATCGGGCCGCCCAGCGGGTCTATGACCCGGCCGAGGAAACGGTCACCGACGGGCACGGACAGAATCTCGCCCGTCCGGCGAACGCGCTGCCCCTCGTCGATTCCGCTGAAGTCGCCGAGGATGACAACGCCGATCTCGCGCACATCCAGGTTGAGGGCGAGGCCGCGGGTGCCGTCCTCGAACTCGAGCAACTCGTTGGCCATGGCCGAGGGCAGCCCCTCGACCCTGGCGATGCCGTCGCCGCACTCGGCAACGGTGCCAATTTCCTCGCGGCTGGCAGCTTCCGGCTCGTACTCCTTGATGGAACGCTCGAGCGCCTCACGGATTTCCTCCGGCCGGATCGTCAGCTCCGCCATCTGTTACCTATCTCTCTGTATCTTCGCTCCGCCAGTCGGACAGCGTGTAGACCGAGTAATGTCAGCTCGCCAGCCGACGCCGCGCGGTCTCCAGCCTGCTCACCACCGTGCCGTCGATGACCTCGTCGCCCACCTGTACGGACAGGCCGCCGACGAGGCGCGCGTCAATTACCACATTGAGGTGCACCTCGTGGCCGTACACGGCAGCGAGTGCGGTAACTAGCCGCCCGCGCTGCGCGGCGCTGAGCTCCGTGGCGGTCCGGACGATGGCCACCACGCGCTCACGCCGCTCGGCTGCGAGCCGCGCGTACTCCTCGAGGCTGCTTTCCAGGCTACGTCCACGGGGATGCTCCGCCGCCTCGGAGATAAGCCGCAGGCTCACATCGGTGACCTTTCTGGCTAGCAGTGAGGTGAGCAGGTCGTGCTTACGCTCCGGCGGCAGCAGCGGGTTGGAAAGCGCGAGCCGCAGCTCAGGCTGTGCCGCCACCACGCGACCGAACCGGAAAAGTCCATCCTCGAGGTCGTCAAGCTTGCCTTGCGCGTCCGCAGCTGTCACCAGGGCGGCGACGGCGAGCTGCTCCAGCCCGTCGGTCAGGTCGCGCGGACTTGACCAACGAAGCCGAACGGCTGCCGCGGTGATCTCTGCCGTGGCCGGGCTCACCTTGCCACCAAGCAACGCCTCCGCCACCGCGGCCTTCTCTTCACCCGGCTTCGCCGGATTGGAAAGCGCGCGGCGCAGCGCGTGCTCGCGATCAAGCAGGCGTACGACGGCGAATAGCTCGTCGCCGACCGACATGGCCGTGCCGTCCGCCGCGGGCCGCCCGGCGAGGGCCGCCGTCAGATGTTCCTTCACCTCGGCCAGCGATGCTCTGCTGATTCCCCTCAACTCATCGCCTCCCGAGCGGACCGCAGGCCCCGGTGGCTTCCATGCGACTCCTCACCCCCGGAGTTCCGCCGCGCCGGACTCGCGCTCGATCTCGTCGAGGAAGCGGTCCACGACCCGGGTACGCCTGGTTTCGTCCGCTAGCGATTCGCCAACGATGCGGCTCGCAAGTTCGACGGCGAGCGCGCCCACATCGGTGCGGAGCGCGGTGAGGGCCTGCTGCCGTTCCGCGTCAAGCTGGGACTCGGCGGCCTCAAGCAGTCGCCGCGCCTCGGCCTGGGCCTGCTCACGCATCTCGACGATGATCTGGGCGCCCTCTTCCCTTGCCTGCTCGCGCAGCCGCGCGGCTTCTTGCCGAGCCTCAGCAATCCGCGCCTGGTACTCCTCGAGTGCGCGCTGCGCCTCAAGCTGCAATTCCTCCGCGCGCTGGAGTCCGCCCTCAATTTTGTCAGTGCGCTCGGTGAGCGTCTTCTGAATCCTTGGCAGCAGAACCTTGCCAAGCGCGCCGAAGACGATGAAGAACGCGATCGCACCGATGATCAGTTCGGTGGGCTTGGGGATCAGGGGGTTCTGCGACGCCGCCGCGAGCTGCTCTTTCAACATGCGGTCACCTCTTCGCCGTTGCTCATCTGCTTACCGTCATTTGTAGATGAAGCCAACAACGAGGCCGATAAGCGCGAGGGCTTCAGCGAGCGCGAAGCCCACCCACATGTTCTGGCGGATCATGCCCGCCGCCTCCGGCTGGCGTGCCATGGCTTCCATGGCGTGCCCGAAGACCAGGCCGATGCCAACGCCCGGGCCGATCGCGGCGAGGCCGTAGGCGACCGCGCCGGTGTTAACCGTGATGGTGGATGCGGCCAACATTTGCGTTGCGTCCAGCATAAATGTGTTTCCTTCCGGTGAAGTTGACCGTCAATTCTGATGACGGCGCAGACGTCTCGTGGGTTAGTGCTCCGGCTCCAGCGAGCCAGCTATGTAGGTTGCCGTGAGCGTGGTGAAAATGAAGGCCTGCAGCGCCTGAATAAGCAGCTCGAACGCGGTTAGCGCGAGCACAATGGCGAATGATGCGGCGGCGAAGATCAGGCCGATGCCCACGGTCGCCAGGTACCAGGTCGCGAGGGTGAACACGAGTAGCAGGATGTGGCCGGCGAACATGTTAGCGAACAGCCGCACACCGAGCGTGAATGGCCGGATCAGGATGTTGGAGAACAACTCGACAGGGACAAGGAGGGGCAGGATCCACCAGGGCACGTCGCCTGGGATAGCCAGATTCCTGATGAACGTGCGGAAACCCTGGTGCTTGAAACCGAGCCACATATAGGTGAGCCAGACCATAATCACCAAAGACCAGGGGAAGCCGATCCTGGACGCCACGGGGAACTGGGCGATCGGGATGACCTCCATAATGTTCATGACCCATATGAAGAAGAAGAGTGACACAAGGAATGGCAGGAAACGATCCCCCTTCTTCCCGATTGCCGGGCGGAGTATCTGGTCCCTGACGAACAGCACGCCAACTTCGCCGACGTTCTGTATCCCGTGCGGCACCAGCTTCGGCTTCCTGAACGCAGCCCAGAAGAAGCCCACCACGATTCCCGCGCAGAGCACCCCGAGCAGGATCGGCTTGCTGACGTGCAACCCGGCGATGGTGAAGACAGGCGTGTTGAAGTTAAAGTCGTTGAGAGATGGCGCCGGATAGCCGCATCCGGAGAAGATGTGGCAGCCGCTGGCGACCATGGTTACCGGTACGTCACTCATTTAGCCACTCCTGCGCTCTCCTTCAACGTCATCGGCCGCCGCCGGAAAAATCGCGGGTTGCTGGGGGCCGCCACCGGGCCAGCACGGCGGGGATTCCGGGGCCGCCCCCCGGGCCAGCACGGCGGGGGTTCCGGGGGTCGCCCCCCGGGCCAGCACGGCGGGGGTTCCGGGGGTCGCCCCCCGGGCCAGCACGGCGGGGGTTCCGGGGGTCGCCCCCCGGGCCAGCACGGCGGGGGT
>DATIYI010000436.1:0-9333 GCA_035517695.1 Streptosporangiaceae bacterium | reverse complement strand
AGCACCTGCCCGGTGCGGTGGGCGACGCCGCGGGCGGTCAGGGCCGCGCTCACGGCGCGGCCGATGGGGGCGGCCACCTGGCGGACCCCGACCGGGGTGACGACAACGGCGCCGTTCTCCGCGACGACCGCGTCGACGTGGCCCTCGACCTCAGGGAAGGCGGCGCGCAGCTCGCTCATGATCCGCCCGGTGACCAAGATGACCCGAATTCCCCTGGCGCGCGCCTCGGCGAGCGCGGCCAGGGTGTCGGGGGCGATCTCGCCCTCGGCCATGGTGCCGTCAAGGTCGGCCGCCACCGCCCTGAAGTAGGTGAGCGCTCCCTCAGCGATGCGCTCGACCAGCCGCTGGTACGGCAGGCCGGCGCTGCTGAGCGTGAACAGCTCCTCGCCGCTGCCGATAAGGAAAGCGTCGGCTCCGCTGACCCGGATGGTATGCAATGTGTGTTGTGCCTCTTCGAGTTCTCGGCCCAATTCTTCCAGGGGTTTGGGCATTTCCGTCACTGGGTCAGCCGTCGTCACGAGAACGCTGTGAGGGCAGTCCGCCCGTCAAGACCGGCCCCAGCGAGCAGTCGCTCGGCGGGTAGTTAGCCGACAAAATGCGCCGCGCTGGCAGGGGCAGACCTCTGATGAGAGTCGGTGTGGCGATCATGCGTCCGCCGCTGCAAACTTGCTTTCCCTATCATGACTGCCTCAAGGCTCAGGAGCGTTCAGGGCGTATACCCGCCGAAACCTGGCGTGGGGTCAGCGGGGCATCCTCGTGCCGCGGTCGAAAACATCCCTCCGCGCCTGGGAGCCGTTCGTGCTCGGAAGGGCTCGTCGCACGCCAAACTCTTGTACTTCGGGGCCGCTGAGAATTGGTGTTCTTGATCTGGCCGTCATCCCTTTATCCGACTGTGCATACCCAAGCCCAGCGACTTACCCGCGTACCTAAGACGCTAGCCGGCTTGCCGCGCCCGCCGGAGACGCCATGTTTACAGTCAGGTGAACAATGCCTCGGAGGTCCACTGGAAGATCACAATGGGGTGGAGGGCCTTGGTTGTGTCCGCGCGATCCCCGGTGATCTCGCGGAGCGGCGGCTGCGGTAGGCGCACGAGCGTCGGCTCGGCGAGAACCTCGTCGCGCTTTTCGAGCTGCGGCCGTTCCATCAGCCGAGGCAGGCAACGTAGGGCGCGCGTCCCCGACTACCGTGCACTGGCTGACCAGCGGATGCGCGCGGAGCAGGTCCTCGAGCACGGTGCTGGCGAGATACTTGCCGCTGCTGGTGACCATGAGCCCGGTGATCCGCACGAAGCCCGCGCGTCGCAGCTGGCGTCCAGCAGCAGGACGACGAGCCGCCCGACCTTGCCGGTGCCGCCGGTGACCAGGATTGATGATGTCATGGCTCCTCCTTGCCTCAAGGTCGTGTGGCCATCCGGGAAAGGCAGCGGGAAGCCGCCAGGATGACGGCGGCCGGGTTCTTCATCGGTGCCGGGGGGAATGGCGGTTGCGGCCCCGGCCGTCGCACCGGTCTCGGCTCCACCATCGCCCGGGCTCGCTAGCCGCGCGGCTGCCCGGCGGTCTGGGCGAGGAGCTGGAGCAGCTGATGTGACGCCGAGCCGCAGCCATGGCGCGAGGCTCTTGCTGACCGGGCCAGTGGGCGCGACATGCTCTGGGGCGAGGCCCGGGACGCAGCTGACCGGTCCCGGTCGTACCGAAACTCGGCATCGTAATCGTCTTCGATGACCAAGCAGTTGCGGTCGCGTGCCCACGCGGCACTGTCGGCGCCGTGCCGATCGTTCTGACCACCACTGGACCGCTCACCTCGAGCACCGCCCGGCGCCTCGCCTGATCACCGCCGGTGCTTTGGTAGGCCCTGGTTCTGGCATTGCCGTCGGCCTCGGATCACCCAGCCTCTCCGTCCTGCTTTTCGCCACATCTTCTTATACGGTTCATTTTCTGGTAACCCTGGAACGCCTCAACGTCCTTGTAGGCTTCGCGTCTTGAGGCACTTGGGTGGCGCCAAGTAGGGTTTGGTTATGGGCGAGCATCGACAGGAATTTCAGCGTGAGTTGGAAGCCATCGAAGTTAAAGTCATCGAACTGTTCGCCATGGTGGCTGAGGACCTGCCCGGGGCGACCGAAGCCCTCCTGAGTGGCAACAACGAGGTGATCCGGGCGCTGACCGAACGCGAGAAGGTCATCGACGCCCTCTACCCGGAGATCGAGGAACTGGTCAACCGGGAGATCGCGCTGCAGGCGCCTGTCGCTTCGGACCTGCGTTTCTTGCTCTCCGTGCTGCGTATCGTGCCCGAACTCGAGCGTTCCCACGACCTCGTCGTAGACATCGCCCATCGGGCCAACCACATCCTCAGCGAGGACCTATCGCCGCGCAGCCGAGGGCTAGTCGAGGGAATGGGGAACCTGGCATCCGGCATGTGGCGCCAGGCAGCGGACTCCTGGTACCAGCGCGACCGTTCCGCTGCGGTTGCGCTAGGTGAACGTGACGACGAGATGGACGAGTTGCACGCCAGCTTGATTGCCGAACTTGCCTCAGGACGAATGGCCATACCGGTGACGATGGAGATGACGCTGGTGGCGCGCTTCTACGAGCGTCTTGGTGACCATGCCGTCAACATCGCCCGCCGGGTGATCTACCTTGCAGGATCCCAACCCCTGCAGTAGCTCTGACCGTTGTGGAACGTCGCAGGACAGATTGCCGCTCTTGACCGTCCCTTCCAGGTGCCAAGATCCGTGGGAACTGTTGGCGGGTCGGGGGTGCAGCGTAGCCGAGCCTCGATAGTCAGGTCTAGCAGGTCCCGGGGATGACCACGACGGGGCAGGCCGCATGGTGCGTGACCTGGCTGCTCACCGAGCCCATCAGAAGCCTGGCGAACCCGCCGCTGCCGCGGGACCCCACGACGAGCATGTCGGCGTCACGCGAAGCCCTGACGAGTTCTTCCGCCACATCACCCGTGGCCACGCTCACGGTGACCTCAGGAACCGTCTCGCCGATTTCGCTCGCGACCTTGTCTACGAATTCCTGGACCGCCTTCCGCGCGAGTTCCGGGTCATGGCTACTCTCGGGGTAGTTGTGCACACCCCAGTAAATCCTGGTGGCCGGGCGAACTGGGTCCGGGCGAACTGTCATGACTGCCACCGGGACGTGGTGCTGCACGGCCTCGCGCATCGCCCAGCGAAGGGCACGGCGAGAATTGTCCGAGCCGTCCACCCCGACAATGATTCCGGGCATCTCTGCTCCTCAGATTCCCGATCAATTCCGATTCATCCTGACCCGGCCTGCGCGAACGGCCAGGTGCCTGAGCGCGCCCACCATGAGTAGTTCCGTACGGCCGCCCGACCGTCGCTTGGCTCAGCCCATCCGGCCGGTGACGTAGGCCTTGGTGCGGCTGTCGGTCGGGTCCTGGAAGATGTGCTCGGTCCGGCCGTACTCGACGAGCACGCCCGTGCGGGTATCGCTCTTGTCGTCGCGAAGCACGGAGAAGAAGGCGGTGCGGTCGCTTACGCGCGTGGCCTGCTGCATGTTGTGCGTGACGATGACGATGGTGTACCGCGACTTGATGTCCCTCATCAGGTCCTCGATGGCGGCCGTCGCGATCGGGTCGAGCGCCGAGCAGGGCTCGTCCATGAGGACGACGTCCGGCTCGACGGCGAGCGTGCGGGCGATGCACAGCCGCTGCGCTTGCCCGCCGGACAGGCCCAGGGCCGACGCCTTCAGGCGGTCCTTCACCTCGTCCCATAGCGCGCTCTGGCGCAGCGAACGCTCGACGATCTCGTCCAGCTTGCCACGGTTGCGCACGCCGTTGATCCGCGGCCCATAGGCGACGTTGTCGTAGATCGACTTCGGAAACGGGTTCGGCTTCTGGAAGACCATGCCGATGCGCCGGCGCACGGCCGTCGCGGACACATCCTTGCTGTACAGCGATGCTCCGCGGTAGTGCACGACACCGTCGACGCGAGCACCCACCACGAGGTCGTTCATGCGGTTCAGCGTCCGCAACACCGTCGTCTTGCCGCACCCGGACGGGCCGATGAAGGCCGTGATCTCGTGCTCGTGCACGGACAGCGACACGTCAGTGACGGCCCGGAAGGCGCTATACCAGATCGACACGTTCTTCGCCTCGAAGACAGGCGCGCCGCGCGTCGGCTGCACCTCCCGCTGCTGGGCCGTCGGCTCGGTCCGCCGACGATGGGCGACAACGTGCTGCTCAGGCTGCTGGTCCATGACCTTTCCTAGCGCCCCTGTCTGGTGAATCGTCCGGTGACGAATCGGGCCACCAACATAAGAATAAAGGCAATCACGACGAGCGTGAGCGCCGCGCCCCAGGCGCGGGCCTGCGCACCGACGTACGGCGACGTCGCGTTCGCGAAGATCTGCGAGGGCAGTGCCGTGTTGGCACCGCTGAACAGGTTCCGGTTCACCGTGGTCACCGTGAGGATGGTGAAGAGCAGCGGCGCCGTCTCACCGGCGGCCCGGGCGACCGCGAGCAGAGCGCCGCTGACGATCCCGCCGACCGCCGCCGGCAATACCACGGTCAGCGTCACGCGGGCCCTGGTGGCGCCCAGGGCGTAGCTCGCTTCGCGCAGCGAGTCCGGCACCAGCTTCAGCATCTCATCGCTGGAGCGGATCACGATCGGCAGCATCAGGCAGCCCAGGGCGAGAGCGCCGGCAAAGCCCGAGAAGCCGAAGTGCAGCACCCAGATCGAGAAGATAAAGAGCCCCATCACAATCGAGGGCACGCCGGTCATCACGTCGGCCATGAACCCGATGACCCGCGCCAGCGCGTTCTTGCCGCCGTACTCATTGAGGTAGATCGCGCCCAGCACGCCGAGCGGCACGGCCAAGAGCGTGGCGAGGCCTACGATCTCGATCGTGCCGACTATCGCCGGCCCGATTCCGCCCACGTTCGCAGGTGCTACCTGCACCGGGATCGAGCTGGTCAGGAAAGACCAGCTGATGACCGAGGCGCCGCGGGCGATCACCGTGTACAGGACGAGCCCCAGCGGGATCACCACGAGCACCATCGCGAGCACCATCAGTGCAGTCGCGATGCGGTTCTTGGTGCGCCGCCAGGACGGCGGCTCTCGCAGGTCAAGCTTTGGCTGCTCGGTGGCAACGGTCATCAGGCGCCCCTCTGGCGCCGGGCGGAACGCTGCACGATCCCCCGGGCGATGATGTTGATGATGATCGTCATTATGAACAGGAGCACGCCGAGTCCCATTAGCCCGGCGCGGAACACGCCGGAGGCCTCGCCGAATTCGTTCGCGATGACCGCGGGCATGGAGTCGCCGGGGGCGAACAGGTGCGACGTGATCGTGGCCGACGAGCCGATCACCAGCGCTGCCGCGATCGTCTCGCCCATCGCCCGGCCCAGCCCGAGCAGCACCGCCCCGACGATGCCGCCCTGGCTGTGCGGCCAGACGGCACCGCGGATCATCTCCAGGCGGGTGGCGCCGAGCGCGTACGCGCCCTCCCTCTCGATGGCCGGCACTGTCGCGATGACCTCGCGCGACAGCGAGGTCACGATCGGCGTGATCATGAAGGCCAGGATGATGCCGGCGGTGAAGAACGAGGCCCCGCTCGTGGGCGGCCCGAACAGGGCGCCGAGCACCGGGACGCCCGTGACGGCCGAGCCTATCGAGCTGTAGATGCCGGCGATCCAGGGCGCGAACACCAGGATCCCCCAAAGGCCCCAGACCACGGACGGGACCACCGCCAGGAGGTCGATCACGTATACTATGGGCCGCGCCCACCGCGGCGGCACGACCTCGGTCAGGAGCAGGGCGATGCCCACGCTGACCGGGACAGCCATTACGATCGCGATCGCCGCCGTGATGAGCGTGCCGTAGATGAAGGCCAGCGCACCGAACTTCCCGGCCGCGGGGTTCCAGGTCGTTGAGAAGACCCCCGTCACGCCCTCCGTCGAGAACCACGAGGAGGCCTGCTGGGTGGTCGAGATGGCGATCAGGACCAGGATCACCAGTACCAGGAGGCCGGCCGCCAGCGCGAGAACCTGGAAGCCGCGGTCGCCGAGCGGCCGCCGCTCTGACAGGGCGCTGGCGGGGACGGCCTGATCCTCCCGCGTGATAGTGCTCACGGGGGCGAGCCGATCTGGCCCGCCAGCGTCACAGTGCTCACGACGACGAGGCCGCTGCCGAGCCGATCTTGCTGAGCTGCGCCTGGGCCATCTGTTGGATGTTGGAGGGCAGCGGCGCGTAACCCAGCTGGGGGAGCAGTTTCTGGCCGGCTCCGATCAGGTAGCCGGTGTACGCCTGGAGCATCTTCGTGTCGTTCGTGTTCGGCTGAGCTTGGTAGACCAGAACCCACGATTGATAGGTGATCGGGTACGAGCTGGCGCCGGGCGCCCAGATCGCGCTGAACGTCAGATTGGGCGCGACGGTGGCCTTGCTGGCGGCGGCGGTGGCCGACGACACTGACGGCGCTACGTAGTCGCCGGCCTGGTTCTTGATGGTAGCGAAGGTCAGCCCGGAGGCATTGGCGTCGGCGTAGTCCACGTAGCCGATGGCTCCCACGGTGCTCTTCACGATCGACGCCACCCCGCCGTTGCCGTTGCCGCCCCGGCTGGTGGCGGGCCAGTTGATGGTCGAGCTGGTGCCGAGCGTCCATACGCCCGGCGCCCCCTTGACCAGAAACTCGGAGAAGTTCTGGGTGGTGCCCGAGGAGTCCGAGCGGCGGGCGACGACGATCGGGGTTTTGGGCAGGCTGACGCCGGGGTTATCCGCCGCGATCGCCGAGTTGTTCCACGTCGTGATCTTGCCCTGGAAGATATTCGCGATGACCGGCGCCGACAGCTTCAGGTTCTTCACGCTTGGCAGGTTGTACGAGACCGTGATCGGGCCGATCACGTCGGGGAAGTAGAGCACCGTCTTGCCCTTGAAGTTCGCCTGCTCGGCGGCCGGGATCGGCGAGTCCGAGCCTGCGTAGTTGGTGACCCCCGAGGCCAGGTCCGTCCGTCCCTTGCCCGAGCCCCCGCCGCCGTAGTTGACGGTCATGCCGGGCTGGACCGACTTGAAACCCGAGATCGCCTGCTGCTGGAAGGTGAGCTGGAACGTCGATCCGCTCCCGTTGAGCGTGCCCGAAAGGTGTGAGCTGCTGCTGCCCGGCGAGCTGCTGCTGCTGCTGCCCGACGAGCTACAGGCGGCTAGAAACAGAGCTGTAGCGACGAGGGCGACCCCCGCCGTAGTGACCTGCCGGCTACGTCGACCTTTCACGTCAGATACCCTCCCATTCCTTCGCTGTGACAAACAGCCCACAGCCTACGCCGGCCAGCATGCAAACCGTGCCACTCCAGACGAGTCTGACGCGCTGCCCGAATCCACGAGTTAAGGAATGGGACACAGACGGTGAAAAATGTGAGAACAGAAGGCGAACGAGCGGTGCTCTCTCGACACTGTCGGCATCGGCGGCGGCTTGGAGAACGCTCGCGATTACCGACTGGCGCGCGGGATCCTGTGAATCGTGTTGGGCTAGGTTGGCGCTTCAAGCTGCCGGCGGGCCTGTACTCGGCTCCGGCCTGCTGCCGGCCGTACTGGTAATGTCGGTGAGCGTGGTTCCCAACATGAACGTGGCCACGGAAACTTCGCACTCAGGTGCCCAGCGCGAAGCCATGATGCTCGCGATAGCGATTTCAGCGGGCGAGACCGCGCCATTTCATCGTACGGTCCGCTGGAGCGGCGCGCATCCGGCCGTCCAGATGACCAATCATGACTTGGTCTGCCGCGGCGCCAATCCCGTTCGTGTTCGTCTTTCTGAACATCATCGCCGAACGGCTGATCACCTGATCGCGACCCAATACCGAGTGACTTAACGTCAATACGGAGTTGCTGAACGTGATGCCGGAATCCGGCGACGAAGCATTGCCCGCCGATGCGGGGCGGGCTTTCTCTTGGCGCACCGCTAGGGTTCCACCCGACATTCCAGCCGTCGGCGATGGCAAGCCGATTCCGTCAGGCCGTGCGGAGGCGTGCGGATCGGCTGCCGGATCCGCCGAGGAGGCAGCAGGCGACGACAAGTTCCGAGCCCGTCCCGCGGCTCAAGTCCTAGCTGATCGCCTGGCCATGGCGGTGCTGCAGCACGAGCCGGGCTGGCGACTACCCCGGCACACTGTCCTCGCCCGCCGGTTCAACGTCAGTACGGCGCAGATCGACGCTGCGATCTCCGAGCTCGTCGACCGCCACCTGATCCGCCGGCTGCCCGACGGGCAGGTGCACCGGGTCAGTCCTGTCGAGTATCTGATCCCGCTGGAGGGCGTGCCGGGCCTGGGCTCGCGAATCGACCCGATGGCCGGCGAGCTGACCTGCCGGAGCCGTCGGACTTCCTGGCGCCGGGTGCCCGAGGATATCGGCTGGGCGCTGCATGTCGACCCGGCCGAGCAGGTGTGCGTCGTGCGCGCGGTCTGGGCAGTCGGCGGTGAGCCCGCTGCCTACGCCACTACCTACCTGCCGCCGGAGATAGCGGGAGCGTTCCCGGGTACCGCGCCGCCGAGCGCTGATGCAACTGACGACCCGGCTCAGCCGGACGCGGCGAGTGAGCCTGCTGGCGTCCCGCCTACCGGGCAGACCGGCGAAGCAACCAGTGTCAGGGCCCCGCCCGCTTATTCCAGGGCCGCGGCCGCTGGCTCCGGTGTGCCGACCGCTCGATCCGGTGCCGACGCAACGGGGCCCGCTGCTGCACAGGGCGTGCTTCCGCTGGCATTGTGCCCGGAGCTGGCCGGGACGTGCTGGAGCGACTTGGCGGCGATGGGCAAGCCCGCCGCACTGCACGTAGAAATGCAGCAGCCGCCGCCGTCGATAGCCAGGAGTCTGCGGTTGTCAGCCGGGCAGCCTGCGACGATGGTAACGGTCCGATTCGATGATCCGGCCACTGGCCGACCGGCTGCGCTGACGCTTGCCGTGCTGCAGCCCGGGTTGTTCCGGATCGTGGTACAGACCGCGGAGGTGCCGCTGCGAGGCGGCGAGCAGGGCAGTTTGTCAGATGCCTGGACAGGCACAGCAGAGGACTGGGAATCTTGACCCGATATGCCTGCCCCGCCGCCAGCACAGCAGAGCGCATGCCGCTGCCTACCCCGCTGATCGGTTGCTACCTGGACGCCCGCGGCTGGGCCAGCGGCACGGCGATGCGGCTGGAGGCTGCCTGTCGGCGGGCGTTCTTCCACCTGCTCAGCAACGTCGATGCCGCCGGGCCGAGGAACTGGAGCAGACGCGGCCGTTCGGTGTCGTCGCCGACGCCTTTGGGTGCGGCCGCTCATCCCCGGATCCGCGCCGCGCTGCTATCGCCGCGCTGCTGACCACTCACCACGGCGGCGACGGGGGCCCGA
>DATIYI010000435.1:0-30907 GCA_035517695.1 Streptosporangiaceae bacterium | reverse complement strand
GACATCACACACACCTCCACAAAACCCACACCGGCCGGCCAAACCCTCAGCCCAGCCGCTCGCTCACAACTCGCACGCTCCGTCACCACGAAACACCCTGCCTAGGGCCGGACGTCCCCGCTTCAACCCACCGGACGTCCCCACCCACAAACCCGGCACACTCCTGCCGGCCAGACGGCCGGGCAAACAGCGTGCCGCCAGCACCACGGGCCACCGCCAGGCCCGAAGAGGTGGAGGCCTGGAGCCAAGAGGCCTGGAGCCAAGAGGCCTGGAACCAAGAGGCCTGGAGCCAAGGGGCCTGGAACCAACTAGTCGCCGCGCGCGGGACCAAGGTCCGCCCGCAGGGCGGAAGTCCCCGCTCGCAGGGACCAATGCCCCCCGCCTGCTCGCGGCTGTCCGGCCTATGTTCAGGACATTGGCTCTTGATCAGGCAGCGGCTCTTGATCAGGGCGTTGGGTCTGGAGGCGGCGATGAACTCAGGCGACGGCGGGATTACGAGGCTGTCTGCCGGCGGGCAGGCGGCTGCGCCGGCCAGCGATGGCAGCGCCCAGGCGCCTACTGGCGAGGACAGCACCCGGTCGCTGGCCGGCAGCGGCTCGGGGGGCACGGTTCCTGCCACGGAGGGGATGCGCGGTGCGCAGATCCTCGAAGAGCCGACGCTGAACAAGGGCGCGGCATTCACCCGCGCTGAGCGGGCCGCATACGGCCTGCGGGGGCTGCTGCCCTGGCGGATCCTCTCGATCGAGCAGCAGGTACAACTCGAACTCGAGCATGTCAGACGCAAGACCGACAACCTGGAAAAATACATCGGTCTCACGGCGTTGCGCGAGCGCAACGAGACTCTTTTCCACCGGGTGCTCGTCGATCACATCGAGGAACTCGCTCCGATCGTGTACACGCCGACGGTAGGCGACGCGTGCCGCCAATTCAGCCACATACAGCGCCGTCTGCGGGGTTTGTGGATTACGCCGGACGACATTGGTTGCGTCCCGGAATTGCTGCGCAACACGGACCGGCCGGACGTCAGGCTGATTGTCGCGACCGATAACGAGCGCATCCTGGGGCTCGGCGACCAGGGCGCTGGCGGCATGGGCATCCCGGTAGGCAAGCTCGCGCTCTACTCCGCCTGCGCCGGGGTGCGCCCAGATCTGACGCTGGCAGTCTCGCTCGACTGCGGCACAGACAACGAAGACCTGCTCGCGGACCCGCTTTACCTCGGCTACCCGAAACCGCGCCTGCGTGGCACTGCCTACGACGCCTTCGTAGAGGCGTTCGTCAACGCCGTTCGCGACGTCTATCCCGCCGCCGTGCTGCAGTGGGAAGACTTCAAGCAACATAACGCGATCAGGCTGCTCGACCGCTACCGCCGCCGCATCACGAGCTTCAACGACGACATCCAGGGCACCGCCGCGGTCGTCCTAGCCGGCCTCCTCGCCGCGATGCGGCTGCGCCGTGAGCCACTGGCCGCCCAGCGGCTGGTCTTCGTCGGCGCGGGCGCGGCCGGTACCGGTATCGCGCGCCTCGCCGAGACGGTAATCCGCGAGCAGGACCCCGACGCGAACGTTCGCCGCGCGATCGTGATGCTGGACTCGCGCGGCCTCGTCTTCGAGGGACGCGACCACCTGGACGACGACAAGCGCCCGTTCGCGATGCCCGCGCGCGAACTGGCCGCATGCGGCTTCGCTCCGGCCAGCCACTACGACCTGGAAACCGTCGTACGGCAGATGGCCCCCACCATCCTGGTCGGCACGTCGGCGACCCCGGGCACGTTCACCGAACCCGTCATCCGCGAGATGGCCGCCCACACCCCGGCACCGATCGTGTTGCCGCTGTCCAATCCGACCGCGAAATCCGAAGCGACCCCGGCTGACGTACTCGCCTGGAGCGAGGGGCGCGCGCTGGTGGCAACGGGCAGTGCCTTCGACCCAGTGCGGGTCGGCGACCGCGACCGCGTCATCGGGCAGGCGAACAACGTGTTCATCTTCCCCGGGGTAGGGCTCGGCGCGATCGCGTCGCGGGCACGTGAGGTAACCGACCGGATGTTCCTCGTGGCAGCGGCCACGCTCGCCGAGCGGGTCAGCGCGGAGCGGCTCAATGATGGGGCCCTCTATCCCCGCATCGCGGACCTGCGGCCGATCTCCCGCGCCATAGCCATCGCCGTCGCACGCGAGGCCTGTGCCAGCGGGGTGGCCCCGACGATGCGCGATGACGACGCGGTGGCCGCGGTGGATGCCTCAATCTGGGCACCCGATTACAGTGCCCTTCCGCCGCCCCCTGGATCAGACTGACCGGCACGAGCCTGGCGTGACCTGGCGAGGCTGGCGTCGAATCGCCCGGCAGAACCGTAGGCAAGCTGGAACCGCGCAGGTACCGGACGTACCGGCTCCTGCCCGGGCGAACCGTCGCGGGTCCGACTCCGCGTAGGAACTGGGTGGTGGCGGCCGGCACCGGCCGAGCCCGCAAATACGTGCTGTCAGCCTGCGAGACTGGCAAGTCGAGACTGGAAGTTGGGTAAGTGGGGTCAAGCCTGCTCGGTGACGGCTGGCCGCTGGCCGGACGGGCTGTCGAAGGCTCAGATTGACGCAGTTCTTGACGACAGCGGTGCGGGGGCCGGGTGGCGGCCGGGGCCCCAGGGGAAACCCGGCGGGGAAAGCCCGGCAAATCGGTTGCCTACGCCGGCCAGCCGGTGTCCCGGCGCTCGCCCGGAGGAGGCCTGGCACGGGCACTGCTGAACGCCCTAGGCGCAGCTGGACGGGCCACCGCAGTGGCATCAGAGCGGGCTCCGAACGACATCCGCACGGGCACCAGACCCCACGCCGCGGACGGCATCGAGCCGCGCGGCGTTGGCTCCACCCGGCTCGGCCCTGCTCCGCAGGCCTTGCTGAGCCGGCTCGTCGTGCTCACCTCAGCCGGCCGGCTTCCCGCCGAGCTAGCCGCCCGGGAGGCCGCCCGGATCGCCACCGACGAGCTGTCCTTCGCCTGGGATGGCCCAACCACGCCGGGCACACGGCATTACTACCGGGTGCAGGGCAACGACCTGCTCATCGAGTACGACAACACTAAAGATGACAGCGGCAACGCCCACAGCGTGCTGCGCCGCCCCCGCAGCGACTTCGGCGACGATGTGACTGGCCGGGCACTTCCACCAAGCCCACTTCTGACCTGCTCCCACAGCGACCTGTGAGGTCGGCAACCCCTCGCTCAGGAGAGACTTGGCGCGCCGCACCCCGAACCTGCGCCTGGGTGGGCGATCTGGCCGCCCGCGGGCGTGCCGAATGTCGGCCGACCAGCAAGACGAAGGCCTCGGCGAGATACCACTGCCGTTCGAGCGTGCCCGATTCAGGTGGCTCCCAGAGCCTGTGCGTCGCGGAACTGGTGGAGCGACCTGCACGCACGCCCGGACGTTCGCCGGCAGCTTTGGCCGACACACCCGGCTGCCGGCTCCTGAACGAGGTCGTGATCAACTAGGTTCTCTTCAGAGTCGAGGATGACCAGACGACGAACCGGGCCCTCCGACACGCAGTGGACAGCGGCGAGGAATAGATGAGCGGAAGGACATTCGACGATCGAAGAGCCATCCACCTGTCGGTGGTCCGACCGGAAGACAAGCGACAGTGATATCGCTTGCGCTCTCGAAGCGTTCACGGCCGACCACCGCGATGTGGACGCATGTTGCGCGCAGTCATGGGTGACGAAATAACGCCTAGCGTTTGAGATATTCGTACGCGAGGTTCGGCGGCGCGCATGCCAACCAACCATCGGCAATCGCGTCTCGCAGAGCCTCCTCGGAGACTTTCCGCAATTGAATCAGAATAGCAGAATACCCGTCGAAGTGCGGAATCGTAAAGAAGGTTCTCGGATGCGCGGCGAGCACGGCCTCCTTCTCGCCGAGATCCTCGACGCGGACAGCCAGGATAGGTCCATCTGGCAGGGCCTCGTCGCCGAAGCGCTTTAGATCCGCCTTACTGAACGGCCGCTCCCACGCGAATGCCTTACGAGCGACGAACCACGTACGGTTGCCGTGACGTTCATCTTCTGTCACTTCGGGCAGCTCCAAGGCCATCAAGGCAACGTCGTCAATAGTCACCACACTCGTACCGTACTGCTTTCAGCTGGGCCGAAGGGGATGCCCTCTCATGCCGCCGATCATGCGGGTAGCTAACGGCGGGCCGACCCCAGCCTCGGTGCTCGCACCTTGGTGGAGCCAACCCGACGCTGGGCGATCATCTGGCAGAGTACATCCCGTCTCGCGATCTCGCGATCATCGATCTTCGAGTTCGCGGGTGGTTCACGTCAACGGGAACCGTCCACCGACGCGGAGAAGGAGCCACACCCAGCATTCGGACAACGAGGCAGCACCCGATATTGGAGCCGAAATTGGGGGCGAAATTGATCAGAATCATTGACTTGACTGCTGCTCCGTCCCGGCTCCGTCCCTGGCGGGTGGCCCGCGGGGAAGACGCTTTGATCGCGCCTGATCGAGTTACAACAGAGAAGATTTCATCGCGGCGGCGGGCACTGGGCGCTGCGGCCCAAGAGGGTCATCTTGCTGGCCGCGCCGACGACCGCATCTGTGCAGATTACGACGCTGTGCCTCGCCCGCATGCTCGTCGAGGCCGTGGACACCCTGATCTACCGGTATCCCGGGTGGGAGGCCGTGTCACCCGCCAGCGGCATGGGACCAGACCGTCCACCAGTGAATCGCCAGGGGCTACGCCCGTCCCCGCCCCGAGCGCTGGGAATGGTCGCTGGCCAGGCCCAGGTTGACACGTCATGAGCGCCAGGGCCACCGCATTCCACGAAGCCGGTCATGTGGCCGCGTGCCTGATACTCGGGGTTGAGTTCACCACCGTGACCACCGTCCCCGGACACGGATACAAGGGCCAGCTCCGTGGTGCTGATCCCGACGGGGTGGCGCAGCGGGTGATCGTCGACATCAGCGGCGTCATTGCTGTGCATCTACTGCGCGGGCCGAGGCTGCGCGAGAGCCCGAGTGTCACCCAGAGCACGGTCAGCCGCTGGGTCGCCCAGGACTACGGGCGGGACGAGTTCGCGGGGCAGCGGAGCGTGGACCTGACGTCATTCGTCCAGCACACTACACGGCTCCTAGCGCAGAACTGGCCGCTGGTCGCGGCGATAGCCGACGCCCTCCAGCCGCCGTGCGAGCTGAGCTATGCGCAGGTCCTGGCGGTGGCCGGGCCTTTCCTGGGCACCGCCACCGGGCGCGAAGAAGCGAAGACGTCCCCGGCTAACAATTTCGGCCAGAAGGGGGATCGCAATAGGGCGTAGATATTACTACCCTGGCTATGACTCAAATAATGCTGGCCACCGTCCGCGCTGGATCCGGTAAATTTTCTCGATGTCCTGGTCGGCGTTTCGGGCCGTGTTCGCCTTAAGAGTCCTTAAGAGTGGGTCTGGATCGCTCTTCATATGACATTCTTCCCTGGCGCGTCGTCATTGAGCTCGAGCGCACACATTGTCTTTCCCGAGCGCGCCGCGGCGCCGTCTCTGGTCAGGCCGGAAATTATGAGAGGGCCCCCGGGGGGAATTAAGGGACCCTCTGACCTTCTCAGTGAATCCAGTGTCCTGGTATCCACACCCAGTGGGCGGAGACGTAGTGCCACACATACACCAAGTGGTGTTGATACCACCCGCGTACGTGAACCCAGTGGCCACGGATGAACTGCCAATGTCCTCGGATCCAGCGCATGACGATCTCCCTTCCGGCCCCCCAGAGCGGGGGTCACGTCATCAACACTTAGACGCGATTCATGAGATCTCTCCCGGTATCTCCTGGGAGAACGCTGGGAGCAACTGCTGGCCGCCGCCAGCGGGGGCATGCCCTGGGGCAACCCCCCGTCCCGGCCTCGGCGGACACGTCGGGCGCTGTAGCCACCTGATCAGCGAGCCAGCAGGAGCGGCGATAACGCCAGTGGACGAATAGGAAGCCACGAGCTGACGGTCATCGAGGTAACCGCCAGGGTGCATGTGGCAGCGACGACATGGCGAACAGAATGGATCAAGTATTTCCCTTCTTTCGCCATATTCCGCTGATTGGGAGTGCTGCGGTCAGAGAAGTCCGACGCCAGCCATTAAGCGGGTCATGAATCGCCTTGGGTGGTCGTGTAGTCCCAGAAGCTGGACGCGACGCTGTGGGCCTCCCACCACGCGCGCAACTCTTCCTGACTGTCGCGCAGCTCACGCAGGACCCGCAGCTCGGTCGCGCCGGCCTTGTCCAGGTCATCGTCCGCCTCCAGGTCCGCGATGCGGGCGGCGCGGTCGGTCATGACTTGCGCTCCTTCCTCGCGCCGACTTCCTCGGCAAGGTTCATCTCTCCCCCATTGGTGCCGGTCAAGATCCCCCGCAATGGAGGTCCCCCCTTCGGGGCAGCCCCCAGGGATCAACGGGAAGGGAGCTAGCCGCTGCCTCCACTGAGCACCGTCCGATGGCGCCCGGCTAGGGGCCAGACGTCCCGATCGGTCGCGATTGGTCACTGTGTGCAGTAGCCCAGTCCGTGCGGGCCGACCCGCCGCCTATCTTGCTCCTATTCGATGTTGACCAGCCCCTTTCAGCCGGGCATGATGATCGACTGCTCGGGGCAGCCTTCTTCGCGGTCCCGTCGACCGTTATGTCAATCGGCCCGGGCTAGCGGCTCCGGCACCGATGGCTTCTATTCTGGGATTCCTGGGATGGTCTGTTCTTTGGGACCATCTGTGCCGGGCCGGGCTTCCCGCCGGGACGGACGCTTGGGACGGACGGCCGCCGCACATGGTCAGGTGATCACGTGGGTGGCTGGTTCCGATATTCTTATTCGGACACTTGTCGAGGGGGGCCTTCATGACGGACGTCGGACGCGTGCAGGAGGGGCCGATCGGCGCTGCGCAGGCTCCGCCTCGTCGTCAGATTCAGGTGGTCCCGCTCAAAGGCCTGCCGATCGTGATGCAGGTGGCGACCCTCATCATCATGACGCGGGTGGCGACGCAATGAGCGGCGATCCCGCTGCCATGCCGACGCAAACGAGGGCCCGGCGCTTTCCACTGGTCGCCGAGCTGACCATCATCTCGCTTGCCTTGGTCGTCATGGGCGGGATCCTCGTGGCGTCATACGTTCCGCGCCGCCCGCCTCTCGGCGCGCCGATCGCCATTGTCGCCGTCAGTGCCGCGCTGCTGCTGTCGGGCAGCTACCTCCTGTCCCGGCTGCGGCAATTCGCATGGGACCGGTTCTTCCTCGTCTTCCGGTGGTCCCTCCTGGCCTATGTCATCTCGGCCGGGATGATCGGCTTTGCGTTCATCCGCGACCATACCCGTGGCGCCCCGCTAGCCGTGGTGGTGGCGATGCTCGTGATCTTCGCCCTCGACGTGCCGCTTATCATCGCCTTTACCGTGGCGCGCTACGCCTCACCTCCGTACGCCGAGTGCTGACCCCAGCAGCGCCCACACGAGGGGTGGAACGCCACTTCCGGCAGGGTTCCCTGGTTCTTGCCGCTGCGACGGCGTCGCCGGGCGACGGTCCGGCGGGATGACACCGGAGCCGGGCGACTGAAGTAGATGTGCCGTTCGGCCCCTAGAGCACAATTCCGCGGCGCGGTACATTGAAGTGGGTGGTCGTCATGCGTAGATATCTCGTCGTCGCGAACCAGACCCTGCAGGGCGCGGAGCTACGTGAAGAGCTTCGCAAGCGGATCGAGGCGGAACCAAGCTCCTTCTACGTGCTCGTCCCGAACACCGTCGCCGCACATTACCATGTCGAGCCCGCTGCTGCTGGCGCCCTCCAACCCAGCATGGCATGGTGGGCGACGAACTACCGGGGGCCCGCTACCGATGAGGAGGCGAGCGCGCAGGCCCGGCAACGGCTCAACCAGATGCTGGCCGACCTCGCTGCGCTGGGCGTCCCCGTCGAGGGGGACCTCGGGAGTTCCCACCCGCTCGAGGCGATGGAGAAGACGTTCATCGATCACCAGTTCGACGAGATCATCGTGGCTACGCTGCCCCGGCACGTGTCCCGCTGGCTCGGCGCCGACCTGCCCCATCAGGCCGAGCGCAGGTTCAGGCTGCCGGTCACCACCATCATCACGAAGCGCTGACCCGCCAGTCGGTAGCCCGGTGCGGGTGAAGCAGCTGGATGGTCCTCTTGTGCCTCCTGCGCGGGGACGGGCAGCAGACGCCCGCCGCTGGCGATTTCCGATGTGACGGGGACGTCGCGGGCCGCGGGATACGGTGCGGCGCATGAGGTTCGCGATCTCGATCCCTCATTTTTTCTGCGACCCCGAGTTCGATCCGGCGGCATTCCGCGCCTATTTCGCCCGCGCCGAGGAGCTGGGATTCGACAGCGCGTGGCCCCAGGAACAGGTGCTGGGACGGGCGCCGCAGCTCGGGCCGATCGAGACGATGACCTACGCGGCCGCCCGCACGCAGCGGCTGCGGCTGGGGTGCGCGGTACTCGTGTCCTCTCTGCACAGCTCCTCTCTGCACAGCCCGGTGCACCCGGCGAAGAGCCCGAGCACGCTGGACCAGCTCAGCCGCGGCCGGAGCATCGGTTCTAGTTCTGGCGGCTCCAGGATGCGGCAATGGGAACCCAAGTCGTTCCAGAAGCCGTGCCCGCCGATCTGGTTCGGCGGGAACGGGCCGACCGCGCCGCGACGGGCCGCACGCCGGCTTCTTCGGCGCGGGGTCCTCGCCCACCGCGAAGTTCACCGGCCAGGTCCAGATCGTCCGGGACACGCTCGCCCATTCTGGCCGCCGGGCGCAGGATTCACCCATCGCCACGCGCGTCTACATCGCGGTAGACGAGAAGGCCGGGCGCGCTCGCGAGCGGATCAACACCGCACCGGAACGGCTCTACGGGCGCCGGTTGCAGGACATCGAGGCCGCCGCGATCGCCGGCGCGCCGGCCGACTGCGCCCGCGAGCTGCACAAAGTCGCCGAGGCACGGAACTGATCCTGTTCGCGCCGATGTTCGAGCAAGCCGAGCACGCAGAACGCCTGGCCGCGGAGGTCATCCCCCGGCTCGGGTAACGGTTCTCGCCGGCCTTGCCGTATGAGGCCAGCGTGGCACGATGGCGTCACGGACCAGTGGACTTGGCTGGCAGCCGCCCGTCCGGCGGTGGTCGCCATCACAGCTGCGGGCGCCCAGCTGCAGTGAACAGTTGCGCACAAGCCGTGCATGCGTGGCGCGAAGTCCACGACGAGCCGGAACAGGTGCTGCGTGGCGAAGGTCCAGCGGTCCGCTGGCCCGAGCCCGAGGCAAGGAGCACGATGGGACGACCGCAAACGTTAACGCGTTGGACCATTACAAAGCTACGGCGACCGGCCGCGCACTGTTTCTCGGACCCTGCGCCCAATAGAGTTGTCTGTCTATGCCATTGTTCAACGTCACGGTGAGAGAGCACGCCTACGCCGGGCGGCTGTATAGCGACGTCGTGGAGGCCGGGTCCTGCGAACAGGCGCTGCAACTGGCCGCTGAGCTGGCCACCGCGCCCCAACCGCCGCCTGGTTCCAAGCCACAGCGAGGGTTCAGCGTGGCGGTGACAGAGCAGGCGTACACCGGGGGGTTCTTTAGCGACGTCGTGGAGGCAGAGTCCTACGAAGAGGCGTTGCAACTGGCCGCTGAGCAGGCCACCGCGCCCCAGCGTCCGCCTCCTTCCAAGCCGCAGCCAGACGCCGCGAAGCGCGCGAGGTGTGCCGATGTCTGGGTCTACTCCCTGTTGCACTGTGAGCTTGCAGAGGGACACGATCCGCCGCATATGGCGGTCGCACGCGGGTACCGGCGTCCAGTGAGGTGGGTGAGGGACAATCGAGGTCTCGCCCATGCATTAACGGAACAGGCCACCCGCTCTGCCGCGATTCCCTCGATCACGCAGCCGCCGTCTTCTCCGGACGGGGAATTTCCCCACCGTCCGCTCGCGGGAGGCGGCTGAGTGCCGACGCAAGGCGTAGAGGGCGGGCTAAGGCATGGCGCGTACTGCCGGTGCTCATGCCGGGCTGGGGCTTACCTCGGCCGGTGCGCCGTGGCCGGTGCGCCGTGGCCGGTGCGCCGGTCGTCGCAGCTGGTTCACGCCCTTGTGAAGAGCACGCCGAAGCGGGTGATCCCCCACCCATGCGAAGTACGTCGCGGCCTGAACTCAGCACGCTGGCCGACGACCCCGGCCTGGGCACGCGGTACTGCAGCGCCAACGGCACGACCAGGCCGATCCCAGGCGCTTGTGGAGGGAGCCTCCTGCCAGCGGAACCCAACCGCACCTCTGGCGCAACACTCGCGGACCCCGCCCTCCGGAGGCGGCGGGGCCGAGTACCCAGCTACCTCATGAGTCGCAGCGCGGCAGGCAATCTCGGCGAGTCTGGCGGCCCGTGGGTCACCCGGCCGCCCGTGCAGCGCTGCGTGCGTCCCCGGTGAGGCCGGTGACGACCCGTATGGCCATCGAGTCGAGCATGCGCTGCATGCCTGGCCCCACATGGTGAACAGCGATCGCCTGTACCTGGTTGTCGCTGAGGAACCGCGCCACCCGGGAATGGTGGGCACCCTCTGTGCCTTGGTCGTGCAGCGTTCCCCAGCCGACCGTGAACTCCTGCCAATCACGGACCTCGCCGTCAGCCACCTCGCTGACCGCGACGCGGTCGGCTCGTCCCCAGCGCGCATCAACTAGGCCATCGGCATTGATCGGCACGCAGACTCTCATGTCCCACAGGCCTCCTCGCCAGGACCGGCATTCCCGTTGCCGCACTCTAAACGGCGTTGTCCCGATCCCGATAGAACCAGATCCCACACCCTGCTCCGGCACCTGGGTCCTGGGCGACTTGACCGGTCAGCGGCAGCGGAGCGGATGGGACTGGCAAGCGCAGCCGGCTCTCACCTGCGGACTTTCCGCTAACTAAGGCCAGCATGCGACCGCTGACCAGCAAGGCCAGTTGCCGCTTCGCGGAATCCCGCCCCCGCGCAGCGTCCGCCGAAACCATCGCCAATCCGGTCCGCCAGGGCTTATGACAATATCCTGGCCACCGCCTGCGACACCGCGCCTGGTCCATGTTCAAGCGTCGATGATCTGGCTGGGCCCCCAGCAGCTTCGGTGAGCCGACTATGGCCGTGCGTGGAGCATGCAGGGACCTGCGCCCCGGTGTCCAGGGACCTTGAGTCCTGACCACGCCGCGTTACTGGCGGTGAGCCTGGTGGCAGGAGCGAAGAAGGGTGACCGCGAGGGAGTGCCATGGCAGTGCGGACGGGCCTGCGGGCCCTCATTCCCAACGGTAAGGCGGCCCAAGTTGTCCTGCGCACGGAGAGCCTGACCAAGCATTACGGCGCGGTTGCCGGGCTCGAAGGGCTGAGCCTGGAGCTGTACGCCGGTGAGGTGCTGGGCTATCTCGGGCCAAACGGTGCAGGTAAGACTACGACGATCCGGCTGCTGCTCGGCCTGATCAAGCCGACCGCTGGCCGCGCGGAAATCTTCGGCATGGATGCCCAGAACGAGAAGGTAGCCGTGCATGCCCGCGTCGCGTACGTGCCGGGTGAGGCGACATTGTGGCCGTCGCTCACGGGCGCCGAAACGTTGCACCTGCTGGCCAGGATGCACGGCGAGACTAATGCCGCCTACCGTGACACGCTGGTCGAGCGGTTCGCCTTCGACCCGTCCAAAAAAGTCCGAGCATACTCCAAGGGTAACCGGCAGAAGATCAACCTGATCGCCGCGCTAGCCAGCCGCGCTGATCTGCTCATCCTCGATGAGCCCACAGCCGGCCTCGACCCGCTGATGGAGCAGGCGTTCAGGGAAAGTGTCCTCGAGGCGAAGCACAACGGGCAGACGGTGTTCTTGTCGTCACATGTGCTGTCCGAGGCGGAGGCGCTGTGCGACCGGATCGCGATCCTGCGCGCCGGCAGGCTGGTGGAGATCGGCACGCTGGCCCATATGCGTCATCTGTCAGCGGTCACGGTCGAGGCCTCGTTTCCTGACTCGCCTCCCCCCGTCGACAAGGTCGCCGGTGTGAGCGCTGTGCAGGTCGCAGGCCACCATCTGACCTGCCAGGTGCACGGGCCAATCGACGAATTGTTCACAGTGCTCGCGGCGGCGCATCCCGGGACTCTGCTGAGCCGTGAACCATCGCTGGAGGAGCTATTCCTGTCGATCTACGGAGCGCAGGAACGTGTGAACGACGGGACTCACAGTGGCTAGTGCCGAGGCCGCAGGGACGACCCATTACCGGCTACCGCAACTGACCGTCGGCCGGTTCGTCGCCCGCCACACAATGAGGGCCGGCGCTCTATGGGGCGTGGCGTTCGGCCTTTATGTGTACGCGACGGCTTTGGGATTCGACACCGTCGCATCAACGGTGGCCAAGCGGGACCGACTGCTGAACGCGCTGGCCCGTAACACCGGGCTGAAGGCACTTCTGGGTGACACTCACCGGATCACGACCAGGGCCGGGTTTGTCGACTGGCGCGTGATCGGCGTGGCAGCAATGGTCGGCGCCGTCTGGGGGCTGCTCACGGCAACCAAGACCCTGCGCGGGGAAGAGGCTGCCGGGCGCTGGGAGCTGTTTCTTGCCGGGCGGACAACCGCACGCCGCGCCACCGGTAACGCGCTGGCCGGACTTGGCACCGGAGTACTGGCCATGTACGTACTGACCGCCCTGTTCACCGCTGTCGCGGGCACCAGGCACAACATTGGGATCAGCCCCGGCCGGAGCCTGTTCTTCGCCGTCGCAGTGGTGGCCGGCGCGGCCGAGTTCGTCGCGATCGGCGCGCTGGCCAGCGAGGTTATGCCGACACGCGCCCGGGCTGCTGGCCTTGCAGCCGCGGTATTCGGGCTGGCCTTCATGCTCCGCGCCCTCGGTGACTCCGCTTCAAGCGCGCATTGGCTGGTCTACGTCAGCCCGCTCGGCTGGGTGGAGCAGCTGCGCCCGCTGGGCGGCGCGCAGCCGCTGTGGCTGCTTGCGATCGCCGGCCTGATCGGTCTTTGCACCGTGGCGACGTTGTTTTTGGCCGACCGCGACCTTGGCGCGAGCCTGCTGGCGGACAAGGACACCGCAGCACCGCGCACGGCCATGCTCAACTCGCCGATCCTGTTCGCGCTCCGCCTGTCGTGGGCCTCCATCGCCGGCTGGCTGGCCGCGGCGGCAGTGGCCGGCTGGCTCTATGGCACGCTGGCGAGGTCGGCAGGCCAGGCATTCGCCTCATCCGACTTGCTGCGTAAGTTCACCGGCAACCTGACTCACGCTGAGCTTCAGCACCTTCAGCAAGCCGGCGCGCGGCTCTACGCCGGCGTCATTTTCCTCCTGCTCATGACGCTGATCATGGCGTACGTAGCCAGCGCGATGAGCAGGACCCGTGAGGACGAGGCCGAGGGGTACCTGGACAATCTGGTGGTCCGCAGCGTAAGCCGGCAGCGGTGGCTTACCGGACGCGCCGGCCTCATTGTGGCAGTCGTTGTGATCGCCGGGCTGCTATGCGGGACAGCCTTCTGGGTCGGCGCGGCGAGCCAGCACACCGGGCTGGCCATTCGCGAGCTGATGCTGGCCGGCCTGAACAGCACGGCCCCGGCGGTGGCGCTACTTGGCATCGGCGTGTGCACGCTTGGGTTCGTGCCACGGCTGACGACAATCGTGTGCTGGGGGATCCTCGCGTGGGCGTTCCTGCTGGATATGCTCGGCTCGGCCATCAAGGTCAACCACTGGCTGATGGATACCTCACTGTTGCAGCACATGGCCCTGGCACCAGCCGTCAATCCGAGTTGGCGGATCGTTGCTACCTACTTGGCCATCGGCTGCGTCGCCGCGTTTCTCGGCGGCTGGCGCTTCACCCAGCGCGATCTCCAGAGCAGCTAGCGTCCGAGCCGCGCGTTGGACGGTCAGGATATTGATGCCGAACGGCTGCCGCATCGGCGCCGGGCCTTTGGACGTGGCGCCGCGGTGGTGGCGGTCGCGCGCGGTTCGTGCTCGTTGCCCGGTCTGGCTGGCAGCTGGCGTGACGAAAGGCCCTATCGGCCCGCATGGGCGGTCGCGGAGCCTAAAGGTGAGGGCGATGGAAATGGTGAGCATCGGCCAGACACCCCTGAGCACCGCTGGGCGGCCGTCATGAAAAGCAACGTCGAAGACGTAATGACCAGGAATGTTGTGGCGGTCCGGGAGACGGCCGGTTACAAGAGCATTGTGGCCGCGATGCGGCGGCGCGGGGTGAGTGCTTTCCCGGTGCTGGACACCGCCGATCACGTCGTCGGTGTGGTCTCCGAGGCAGATCTGCTGTTCAAGGAGGTCGGGCCGGAGCCGTTCACGGGACCGGCCAGGTCCGTGCTGGCGACCGGGCGCCGCGGGGAACGGGCGAAGGCAGCCGCTGTCACCGCGGCCGGGCTGATGAGCACGCCCGCGATCACCATCGGCCCGGGCAAGAGTGTGGCCGACGCGGCCAGGCTGATGTGCGCGCGCCGGGTCAAGCGGCTGCCGGTCATCGACGATGACGGCAGCCTGGCCGGGATCGTGAGCCGGGTGGACGTGCTGAGCGTCTTCGACCGTCCGGACGAGCAGATCCGCGACGATGTGCTCAAGAACATCGTGGCTGGGGAGTTCGCGCTCAACCCGCTCGCATTCGATGTAGCCGTGAAATCGGGCATCGTGACGATCACCGGCCAGGTGGAGCGCCGCGCCATCGCCCCCGACCTGATCGACGCGATCCGCCACGCCGAAGGCGTCGTCGATGTGCGTGACAGGACAAGCTACCCGCCACAAGACTAGCGGCGCCTGTGCACGGGCGGCCGCCACCCGGTCAGCGCGGCCTCCGTGGGCTGAGCCGACGGGGCGGCGGTGACGGATCTCAGCACTCAGGTGGTCACCGACCCGCACTGGCGGCGGCACCTCCCGCAGATGGGGGACCACCACGACGATCCACAGAGTAGCCAGCGCGAATAGATCGAGCGCCGTCTGGGTTCTCCTTACCTAGGCGGCTGCGCGACTTCGAAGGGCTCTGGCCCGGCGCGAATGCCATGGTGGGCGGGCCCGCCGCGTGCAAGGTCGGCGCTTCGGTCACGACGACCGACACGGGCGCCCCAAACCTCACCAATAATCACACCGCACGCGAAAATGTTGCTCGCACCGCGAGCCTTCCCTGCTCGGGCCGCGCATCCATCAAAGCGCTGGAATGAGCTGCTACGCCTGCGGCTGGGCGATGTTGACTAGCCACGGGACGCCGAACTCGTCGACGCACATGCCGAACTCGTCGCCCCAGACTTGCTTTTGCAGCGGCATCGTCGTGGTCCCGGTGGCGGACAGCTTCTCCCAGTAGCCGCGCAGCGCGTCGGCGTCGTCACCGCTGAGGCTCACCGAGAAACCGGCCATGGGGTGGTATTCCATCTCGCTGGTGATGTCAGCACCCATGATCGTCCCCATCGGTTCCGCCCGAGCCGCTCCGTTCGCCCAGACGGACGGGCAGTGGCGGCTGATGCTCCTGGCACCGGTGCGAGCAGCCAAGGTGGGAAGCAATGCGCCCTGTCCCTGTACGCCCCGTCCCTGTAGGAGCGGGAAGCAGTTCAAGGTGCTGCGGCTCAGCTCAACCGCCGGGTAACCGCCGCTGACCTCGATCGTCGTGGTTGCACGCGAGTGGTCCGGGTTGCCTGCAGTACGTCACCCCATGGCGCTGCCGCCGACCCTGCCGCGCCCGGCGTCGAGGCTAGGCGCTGAGAGGCGTTGCTGGCGCGGCACACGGACTGGCACCGCGCACGGAGGTGACATTTCCTGCCAGCCGCGCGCGATGCCGAACCGGGGAGACCGGCTCCGACCTCAGGGCACGAAGGCAAGCGACCGACTACGGAAGCGAACTCAGCCGCCTCGGTTTCCGGGAACCGGGGCCAGAACGGGTAAAGCTCGCCGAATCACCAAGCGAGAACACGAAGCCGGGATGAGGCAGTCCAACCGGCGGGCGGCAAACCCCTGGCTGGGCATCCGCTATCCGGCGATGTCGGCTGGTCGAGTATCCACAACCAAGCGCCGTCCGGCTGGCGGCGCACTACCCGGCCGTTGGCTACAGCGAGCACCGCCTCCGGTTCGTAGAGTGCGACCAAGCGGCCGACGTCACCCGTATTCAGGCGTTCAAGATGAGACGGCTCGGTTCCGCCGGCCAGTTCCGCCGGCCAGTTCCGCCGGCCAGTTCCGCCGGTTGGGTTGCGCGTTCGCGCTCCGTGTCATCATCCATGCGGGGAGCGTCTCAGCAAGATCTGACAGTTCAGCGTCCGGTACCAGGTGCGGCAGCATTTTGGGCCGCGGCCTGAGCTGGCCAGTGCTCGGGCGCCTCCACTGGCACCGCGACACGGCCGGGACCCGACGACGCCCACGCCGCAGATCGGGCATCGGGCTCGTTTGCTGGTAACGTCGTGAGTGGCGCCGAGCTTGGGAACCAGGTGAGCGGGGGTGGTCTCCGCTGGCCAGCGTCGGCCGGGCACTGCACTTCCTGCGCAACGGCATGACCGGGGGGACAACGGTAACCGCACGCTGCGACAACCCCACCCTGCGACGAGCATCACACGAGGAGCCGCTCCCTTGTCCCTCGAACCGGACGCCCAGACCACCGCGCAGCTCAGTGCAAAGGCACTGCACGCTGGCGATAGAAGCCGCGAAGCACTTGGCATCACCATTGACGGAATCGCCCCGGGGCGCGCCATGGCCCGGGTGCGCGTCACCGATACCATGGTCAACGGCCATGGTATCGGTCACGGCGGCTATCTGTTCCTTCTCGCCGATACGGCCTTCGCTTACGCCTGCAATACCTATGGCACCGCGACGGTGGCACAGGGCGCGCAGATAACGTTCCTGCGCCCGGCCGCAGTGGGCGACGAGCTGGTCGCCGAGGCCGTCGAGCGTTCCAGGTACGGGCGTAACGGCATCTATGACGTGACCGTCAGCAACGCGGATGGTGAAGCGTTCGCCGAGTTCCGCGGCCACAGTCACCAACTGCCCGGCCTGCCCGACCCGCAGTCATCACCGGACCACGATTGACCCGCCGGCCGCGAGTAAGTCTAAGCCCTGGCCCATGTGGGCCATACTTCTGACCAAGACCGTCGCTGCTACGCGGGTACCCCTGTCCGAGGCGAAGCCCCGCCTGCCTGTGTCGGATGTCCTGGGGCAGATGTCCTGGGGCAGATGTCCTGGAGCGGATGTCCTGGAGCGGATGTCCTGAGGCGGATGTCCTGAGGCGAATGTCCTGGCGGCCGCCTGACGGGGAAAGGACCCGACCACCGGCTAATCGATAAGGGGCGAGGTTGAGCTACGACGTTGCGGTCATCGGGGGGGGCCCTGCGGGGTCAGTCGCGGCCATTCAGGCAGCGCAACTGGGTGCGCGGACGTTGCTAGTGGAGAAGAACGGCATGCTCGGCGGGACCACCACGAGTGCCGCCATTAACGTTCCTGGCCTGTTTCACGCGTGGGGCAAACAGGTGGTGGCCGGCATCGGGTGGCAGCTGGTGAACCGCGCGGTGCAGCTCGCAGGTGACCACCTGCCCGACTTCGCCAGGTACGACAGGCCCGTCGACCTGCTTCAGGTGCGCGTCAACGCCGCTATTTATGCCGCGCTGCTCGACGAAGCCGTCCTCGGCTCGGGTGCCACACTTGCGCTCCACACGATGCTTGCCGCTGTCGACAGGCCACAGAGCGAATGGCGCCTGACGCTGTGCGGCAAAGAGGGGCTACGCGAGGAGCGCGCTCGCGTGCTGGTGGACGGCACCGGCGACGCCAACGCCGTGGCGCTGGCGGGCTACGAACGCGAGCGAAACGACGAGCTCGAGCCGGGGACGCTCAATGTCAGGCTGAGCGGATACGACCCTGCGGCCTTGGATTACCAGCTTCTCGATCGCGCCTACGAAGACGCGGTGGCTGCGGGCTCGCTGCTGCCAACCGATCTCGCCGAGCACACCGATGGGGTGTGCACCTTCCTGCGCCAGCGAGGCGAGAACTCCATGCAGGTCACCGGGATCGACGGGAGCACGAGCGCGGGCCGCACGGCAGCAGAGGTCGCCGCGCGTGGGGCGCTGATGCGGATCTATCGCTTCCTGCGCAGCCAGCCGGGCTTGAAGAACCTGACGATCGACTTCACCGCCGCAGAATGCGGCATACGTGAGAGCTGCACGATCAAGGGCAAAAAGCGGATTACCGGCCGCGACTATGCTAGGGGGCGCGTGTGGGACGATGCGGTCTGTTACAGCTTCTACCCGATCGACATTCACCGGCCGGGCGGCGACGGGATCGATCTGCGGCCGCTGGCAGAAGGTACGTTCCCGACCATTCCCCGGGGAGCGATGCTGCCCCTCGGCAGTAGCTGGCTGTTGGCGGCCGGCCGCTGCATCGCGGGCGACCAGGAGGCCAGCTCCGCCTACCGGGTGCAAGCCTCGTGCATGGCGATGGGCCAGGCGGCAGGCGCGATGGCGGCCCTGTCGGCGCATTCCGGTGTCGAGCTGGAGCAGCTGGCGATCGCCGACATTCACACGGCGCTGCGGGCGCACGGTGCGGTCGTGCCCGGCGACATTCGCCAATACCACGGCCACATCGACTGACCAGGGACGTCACGATCGCGGGTCGCGTTTGGGGTTAGGCGGCAACGGGCCCACGGCAGATGGGACAGTCCTGTTCCCAGCCGAATGGGCTCGCGCTCACCGAATTCTCTCTTTCCGCCGGCCCGGGGCTTCCATCGTAGGCGCGGGCCAGCGCGTCCGTTATAGCGCGGCCACGTTCCGCATAGAGCGGGATGACGTGATCAAGATGTGCCCGGTAATCCGACCGGTGCTTCTCCAGCTTGCCGAACAGGCCATAAAGACCAGCAGCAGATAGCCCTCGCGCTGGGAGGACCCAGCCGTCGAGGCTCAGGTCGCGCATGATTCCACGCGTCTTGTGCTCGTACCCGATGGCGATGCAGGGAACACGTGCCGCCAGCGCGAAAATTACCGAATGGAACCGTGTACCGACCAGGTAGTTCAGGTCGGCGATGAACGAGGCCACGCCACGATAGTCGGCCTCCGTTTCCAGCAGGATCGGCTGTGTGCGCCCGCTGCACAAGGCCGCGACTGCCCGCGACGCGATGCGATCGTCGTCCCGCTGATCAGCGGCGGTGGCTTGTGGAAAGATCACCACACGGTGGCCGGGGAGGTCGTGGACCAGGTCGACGAATGCCGCGAGCTCCGCTTCGTAGTCTGCCTGCTGCGCCGCTGGAAGGCAGCGGCGGACCGTGAGCCCGACCAGCACATCTCCCGCACCAACGCCGTGGGTGGCCCGCCACGCGTGCTGATCGGCCTGGTCCGGCCGCGGTAGCTCAAGGCTGAAAGCGGAATCCACCGCACGCTGCGCGACGCCATCTGGCAGGCGCAGCTTTTTCAGTTCCGCGAGGCTGATGTCTTCGCGGGCAAGGACCAGGCGCGCCCGGCTGAGCGTCTTCCCCACGATCCACGTCGCCAACCGCGCGCAGAACGGGCCGTAGGACTGTGGCGCGCACACGACCGGCGTGCCGAGCCGCTGCGCAAGCATCAGCGGCAGGAGCTGGTAGATGACCCGTGGGCCAAGGCCCGGCTGGGCAGCTCCTTGCAGGTAACCACCGGCGGCCACCAGCGAGACGAGCAGGTCAGCCCGCTCGATCGCCGCTAGCTCCGCCCGTACTTCTGCCGGAAGCCAGCCGGACAGCCACCGGTACCAACGGGCAGGCGCGACGAACCATGACATTCCGATGGCGAGGACAAGGGCCTTGCGGGCGGCACGGAGAAAACGTGGGACACCTTCTTCGTCCGCGTACCTGCGCATCGAGCCGAGGTTCTGCACGCCTTCGAAATCTCGGTGCAGACGCGGATCCTCCATGCCAGCTATTTCGACGAGGCAACCTGGGAACGCTCGTTCCACTTGCAGAATGATTGCGTGCAGCAGTGCGGCGTCGCCGGCGTTCTGCCGCGCGTAGCCGCCGACGATCAAGACATTGTGCTGGGTAGCCATTCGCTTGTCCACCGTTCTTCTGCAGGTAGCGCACGACCTGAAGACAGCCGTTGAGCTGTCATCTCGTCCGGTGATCACTGTTGAGAGTGCCCGTAGGGAGATTCCCTGGGCCCCGGCGAATTGATGAAACAAGCCTTGTGGCGTCGTACTTATCGCCTGCTCCGGCCCTGGGCAAACAAGGAACATGCCGTGATCCTCGTCACATGCGGGTGCGGCGTCAGCCTGTCTCCAGCTCATCCTTGAGTCGCGCCAGGGTCGTCCGCATCCCCTCGCGGTTGGCGTGCGCCCGGTTGTCAGCGACCCGGCCGGTGAAGACGCGGCCCAGGACACGAGCGCCGTGGCCACGCTGGTCCCGCCATTGCTCGGTCACTTCGGTGCCCTCCGGCACCGCCGCCAGCAGGTAGGACCACCGCGCGACTGGCATCCCGAAGGTCGTGACGTCGAATGTGAATGCCTCGCCGGGCAACGCGGCCACGACCCGGCACGTGGTGAACCAGACCCGCGCTCCCCGCCGGTTGAATCCCACAAACCGGGTCGGCAGTCCATCGCGCCGTGACCAGACCCAGACGGCGAAGCATTCCGGACTCCAGCGCGCCATCCGGCGCACGGCGGACACGGCCTCGTACACGTCGGCCGGCTTGGCGCGGACAGTGACTCGCTCGGCGACCTGGGTGATCTGTGTCTGGGCGAGTTGCTCAGCCCGCTGCTTGATCGTGAGCAGCATCTTGCGCTCCATCACCCAGGAGCCGGGCTCCATGATGGGATACGCGAGCTTGTCCTTCACCGGCAGGTCGGCGGTAGCGAAGCGGTTGCGGCTGATCAGCCTGGTGTGGCCGTTCACCGGCCGGAGCTCGAACGACCAGACCCAGGCATGGTTGCTGGACCGGATCACCATCGCGTGCTCGGGGTCGAGCCGCTCCACACGCATCGCGTAGCCGGGCATCGCAATCTCATCGCCGACCTGGAGGTCCTGCAGTTCGGGGACGATCCGGTCGGTGTTGTGGATGTCGATGCCCAAGCGGCGCTCGATCCAGGCGTAGGTGTAGGCGCCGCCGCGCCCTGGACCCATCTGCACCAGCCAGGGCCAGATCGCCGACGGAGGTGCGTCGATCTCCACCGCCCGGGTTGCCACGATATCCGCGCGCATCATCAGCTCATCGCCAATGAGACCACCGCCAGCCTCCTGCGCGGTCGCACCCCACGTCAGGTGCCACCGGCGCAGGAAACCGAAGTACGCTGCCGCCGCCGCGGCCACGACGGCGACCGCGGCGCCGATGCGCTTATCCCGCATGACCAGCTCCGTCCATTGCCGGCGTCTCCCCGAGGGCTGATACCCGCCGGGCAACCCCCGCCCACGGCGTGGCACGAGCCTATCCGGAAGGACACGGCTGCCAGCGCCCGCCCGGATCGCGGTTACGCTCACAAGACCAAACGATATTCCTCAACGGCGAGCGGGAGGGACTGTGCGGGTGACCGGCGCGGGTCGCCGGGCGGGCGGAGGAGTGGCCGGCCCCGGCGTTACCGGCCTGGTTCCGGCGGCTGCGGCGGAGCAGACAGGCGGCTTGCGGCCAGGGCCAACGCGTGCTGGCACGCCGCTGCGCTGGGCATTGCCCCTGGCGCTCGCGGGCGGCCTTGCCCTGGCTGCTGCCTTCCCGCCGGTGGGCGCGTGGCCGCTGGCTGTCGCAGGCGTGACGCTGCTCACCGTGGCGCTGTGGCGCACGAGCCTGCAGGCAAGTCTGGTCGTCGGGCTTGTGTTCGGCGCGGCGTTTTTCTTTCCGCTAATTTCTTGGCTTGTCAACGTCGCCTGGTATGTCTGGGCGGCCCTCGCGGTCGCCGAGATGGTGAGTTTCGCCGTGCTCACTGTGGGTCAGCGCCTGCTGCTGCGGCTGCGGGCCTGGCCGGTAGCCGTGGCGGGCTGGTGGGTAGCTGCCGAAGCGGTGCGGGACCGGTGGCCTTACGCCTTTCCCTGGGGCAGGCTGGCGATGAGCCAGGCCAGCGCGCCCACGGCGCGGTGGGTGGCGATCGGCGGGGCCCCGCTGCTGACGTTCCTGCTGGCCCTGGCCGGCGCCTGCCTGGCCTGGCTGCTGCTCGCGTCGGTTCAGCCGCTACCACCGCGGCGCCGCGCCCTGCCCGCGCTGGCCTTCGCCGGCGCCGCCGGGCTGGCGCTCGCTGGCCGGCTGCTTCCAGTGGACCAGGGCATTCCCGGTAGCCCTACCGCCACCGTGGCCGCCATTCAAGGGGATGTGCCGCACGCACGGGCCCTGCCTGAGCTGTGGCGCGCCACCACGGTCACGCAGTATCACACCGAGGCCACTCAGGAGCTGGCCGCCCAGGTCAGGGCGGGCTCCCGGGCGGCGCCTGACGTGGTGATCTGGCCGGAGAACTCTACCGACTTGGATCCCAGCCTTAACCCGGTCACCTACGCCACAATTCAGGGCGCTGTCGATGCTATTGACCGGCCGGTGCTAGTCGGCGCCGTGCTGCGCAGCCCGCTGCGCAACGCGGGCCAGCTGTGGCTGCCGCGCCGGGGCCCCGTCGCCGTCTACGTCAAGCGCCAGCTGGTGCCGTTCGGCGAGTACATCCCGTTCCGCGGCCTGCTGTCGCACATCACGTCGCTGACCGCGCTGCAGCCGGTCAACTACACCCCCGGCCACAGGGCAGTTGTGTTCAGGATCGGGAAGATCAAGCTCGGCGACGTGATCTGCTATGAGGTCGGATTCGACGGCCTGGTGAGGTCGGAAGTGACCGCCGGGGCGAATCTGCTCGCCGTGCAGTCCAACGACGCGGACTTCGAGCTGGACGGCCAGCTAGGTGAGACCGAGCAGCAGGTGGCGATGGCGCGGATCGGCGCCCTCGAGAGTGACCGCGCCGTGGTGTACGCGTCCACAACGGGAGAAAGCGCGATCATCTCGCCGGACGGATCACTGATCGCCCGCAGCGGGACCTGGCGACGCGCCGAACCCGACGCGCGGGTGCCGTTGCGCGCGAACCTGACCCTGGCCGACCGGCTCGGCGGCTGGCCCGAGGGCACGATCAGCGCCGCGACGGCGGCCGCGCTGGCATGGGCGCTGGCGAGAGTGGCGCTGGCCCGCAGGCGCTCGCGACGCGACCCCCTGCCGCCAGCCGGCTGACTGCCTAGCTGCCTGTCGGCGGAGCTCGCGACGCGACCGCCTGCCGCCTGCCGCCAGCCGGCTGGCTGCCTAGCTGCCTGGTCTGCCTGGTCTGCCTGTGGCCGGCCACCGCCGGGTTCACCCGCCGAGCCACTCGGAGACTGCCTATCCCGCGGATTTAGTCAGCACGTCCGCCCGTGCTGGCGGGCTGCCGGACTTGCCGCTTCATGTCTTGCTTGTAGCTTTTCCACGTCCGCTGAAACGGCCGCCTCCTCCGCTTGCAGCGCTTCCGGAAAGGGCTCCGACACGGACCGCCGTCGCGCCATCAACATCGGCGTTCTTTTCGTGCAGAAATGCAAAGTGGCGCAGGACTAACTGGTGATGTCGCCTAAGGTGGATCTTTATTCTGCGCACTGCCCAAACCGCGCACAGAATCGATGCCGCGATGTTAGGCCAGATAGGATCGTAGAAATCTATAATTATCCAATGATGAAACCACCCGCTCATGTGCGTTGCCCCCAAATCTCGTCGGCGCGGCCCATCGCCTGGATATGCAACAGGACACCAAGCGGCGTAAGGCACGATGGGAGGAGGCCCTTCCTCCTTGTCATACAGAGCGAGCGCAGTAAGTACAGATACACCGGAAGTACAGATACACCGGGCGCGGTGCCGGGCTCGAGCCCGAGCGCTGCTTCCCCGGCGCCGAACATGGTGGCGCCGCGTCCCGGGCGCGCCACATTCCGCTGACCCTGCCCGGGGCGTCACGGATCCGCCTCAGCCGGGGAGGATGAGCGCAGCCACCACCCAGGGAGAATTGATTGTGCCAGTAGCGCGGGAGCTCCCCCGGCCTGGTGAAGCGGACCCGGGTGGCGCCTTAAATCTCCGTCGTCGCCTCCGCCCTGCCTTCCTTCACGGCGTCCTGAAGAGCGGTGTAGTCGCGCTCGTTCTGGTCGGCGTACGTCTCCGCGAAGTCGGCGATCGCCTGGTCGAACTTGTCGGAGCCGCCGAGGTAGGCGGCCAGGGCGATGCGGTCACCTGAGCGGGCGTGCGCCCGGGCGAGGGTCCACCCGCACAGCCGAGCGTAGACGGTCATTCCCGCCGGAACCATCTGCTCGATCGGCACGGAAAACTTCCAGTCCCGCAGCTGGCGGACATAAAAGTCGCGCTCCACCTTGTCCGCGCCTGTCGTGCGGGTCCAGCCGAGGAAGATGTCGCTTTGGGCCTGCATCAGGTGCTGCCCGGCAACGACGCGCTCGCCCTGGTTGTCGTACTCGCTGCGCCCACAGTAGCCGGCCAGCACCGACGGCTGTGCCTCCTTGGCCTGCAAGAACAGCGGCTCGTCACCGTCACCGGCCTCCATCAGCACAACCCAGGCGCGGGTGCCGACGCTGCCGACCCCGACGACCTTGCGGGCCACCTGCTCCAGCGCGAAGTTTTCCAGCAGGTGCCGCCGGTCAGACTGCAGGGTGCGCCCGTACGCGCTCAGCACGGCACGCAGCTGCTCGTACAGCGCGCCGGCCTGCACATCGCTGAAAACATCCTCGACCGGGACGATCATCGGCGGGTCAGCGATGATCTTCCGCCGCCCACCATCTACCACGGTGGTCAGCTTCGCCAGCGCCTGCGTGCTGTCACGGGTGTGCGCCTTAGCCAGCAGCGACTCGGTCGCCTTGAAGCTCTTCGCCTTGATCTGCGATCTGAACTCGCCGATGGCCTCCTCGATGTCCAAGTGGGCATACCAGACCGCCAGCAACGGCTGTTCGGCGAACTCGCGCATCGCGCTGCGATAGCTCTCCGCCGCTGCGACGATAACCTTCCGCCGGGCTTTGGCGCCGAACCCGTTATCCCGCCCCGCCACGGCAAAGCTCGCCGCCAGCCGCTTGACATCCCACTCGAACGGGCCGGGCAAGGTCTCGTCGAAGTCATTGACGTCGAACACCAGGCGCCGCTCCGGGGAGGCGAACGCGCCGAAATTGGACAGGTGCGCGTCGCCGCACAGCTGCACCCGCAGCCCAGAGGTGGGCGTGCTGTCCAGGTCCGCCGCCATCGGCAGCGCCGCCCCCCGGTAGAACGTGAACGGGGACACCAGCATCCGCCCATGCCGGACCGGCACGAGCTCAGGCACCCGCGACTCCGCCTGCCCGAGCAGCAACCCGACCGGATCGCGCAGCCCATCCGGCGCGAACTCCGCGTGCGACGCCAGCGGCGCCGCGGCCCTGGCATCCTTCCCGCTGGCCGCCCGGTCCGCACGACTCACGTGCTCCGCCGCCTCGGCCCGCGCCGGGGCCCGGCCAGACACTCGCCTACCTGGCTTCCTAGCCGCGACACCACCAGTCTTCGCTGCCATGACCACACCTCTCCGGGCCGCAGCGGCCCGATACCGCTGACCAATACGCCCCGCGGCCGACTCCGGTGGCGCTGGTGCAACACAAGCAGGACCACCTAGCCGCAGGCATCCCCCCAACCGGGTGAACCACGCCGCCCGCGGGTGATTCACGGGCACTTGGTACAGCTCGGCGCAACTAACCCGCGTCCACCACCGGCAGCGGCACCGCCGACGGCCGCCCGGGATCGTGATGGACGGCCTGTTCCGCCAGGCTGAGAGAGCTCGCCGTGGCCAGCGGTTCTCCGGTGCCGGGGTTGCGCGCGTAGCGTGGATGGGTGCCGCTGGAGGCGGATTCCGGTGACCGGGCCGGAATCGGTGCGCGGTCGGCCACAGGTCGACGCTGATCCGCCTGGGCCCGCCCGATATCAGGCGCAGCGGTGCCCCAGCCATGCCCGGTAGTAGGGGGCATGGCGCTCGGCCCCCCAGACGCCGATGGCCATCGCCTTGAGCTGGGGCAGCCTGGTCGAGGCCAGTGTCAGCGGGGCGAAGCTGAGGTAGCTGCCGCCAAAGCCGCCGATCTCGCTATTGGGCCAGCCCTGGCCGACAATCCAGTCGGCCGCCGCGCAGGCGGGCTGCCCGGACTGAGGGAGCGATATTATCGCTGTGCTTGCGCGGGTCCAACAGCTCCGTGGTGAAGGCGCGCGTCTGCCGCGTGCTCGTCGGCCCAGTTCCGGCACGTCTGGCCCGGGGCGCTGGGCCGCAGACCAGCTTTCACCGGTGCCCCGATGTCGGCGCGAGCGACTACCGGCGCGGTTGTTGGAAGGCTCGCGTGAGCGCAAGCATGAGGACGTGCGCGCGAGGCGCCACTCGGGGTCCGGAGGATGGAAATGTCCTGGTCGGTCGGCGGCGATCGAATGAGCGTTGCGAGGGCGGCGTATGGGCGTCTGCGCGCCGCCCACCTGAGCGCGGTGCAGGCGGCACTCGAGGACCACATCGCGCGCCTGAGCTGGCCGCGGGAACGGATGGAGCACTACCGCGACGAACGGCTGCGAGCTTTCCTTGCGTATGCGCGCGAGCGCTCGCCATTTCACGCGGCGCGAACGCATGATCTTGATCCCTCTTCCGCCACGGTCGCAGATCTGGCGAGGCTGCCCGTGATGACCAAGCGCGAGGCGCAGGAGGAGTGGGACGCCATCGTGACGGTTCCTGGCCTCGACCGCGAACAAGCCGAGCGTATTCTGGCCGGGCAACCGTGGTTTTCTTACACACCGGCGGGACAGCAGATCTTCAGCTCCGGCGGCTCGAGCGGTGTGCGGGGCGTGTACGTGTGGGATTGGGACCTGTTCGTGGCTGTCGCTTGCCTGGCATGGCGGATGCAGGCGCGGGAGGAGCGGCGCGACCCGCCGCCCGGCCGCCCGGCGCGGCTTGCGGTGCTGGAGGCCGGCGAGCCGCCGCACGCCAGCACTCCGCTGTTCGATGTGGCGACCGCGGAGGGGATGGAGACGGTCGTGATACCGGCTGGCGCGCCGTTCGACGAGATCTTGGCTGCGGTCGCGGCCGCGCGGCCCACCCATATCGTCGGGTACCCGTCCGTGGTGGGGCGGCTTGCCCGCGCCGCCTTGGCGGGAGAGCTGGGGATCCGCCCCGTCCGGGTGAGCACGAACTCCGAGCCCCTCATCGATGAGGACCAAAAGGCGATTCGCGACGCCTGGAACGTGCCGGTCCACAACCTGTGGGGATCGACCGAGATCGGCGTGCAAGCGGTCGGGTGCGGACGTGCTGAGGGATTGCACGTCTGCGAGGACGAAGTTGTGCTCGAACGGGTCGACGAGGCCGGAGCGCCGGTCGCCCCAGACGAGCCCGCCGCGCGGACGCTCGCCACCGGGCTCGCCAACCGGACGTTCCCGTTTATCCGCTACGACCTTGGGGACGAGGTCACGCTCCTGCCGGGCGGGTGCGTATGTGGTAGTCCGTTCGCGCGGCTGGCTGACGTCGCCGGGCGGCGCGACGATGACTTTCACTACCTGGCGTGCACGGTGCCCGCGAGCGTGTTCCGGCACGTGCTCGGCACCGATCCTCGCATCTCCGAGTACCAGGTCCGGCAGACGCTGGCCGGAGCCGAGATCCTCGCCGTGGGCGCACCCGATGTGGCTGCGCTGACCTCAACGGTCGCAGCCGCGCTGCGCCGTCATGGGCTACCCGACCCACAGGTCCAGATCCGGACGGTCGACCGGCTCGACCGCCATGCGGCGACCGGAAAGCTGCGGCGGTTCATCGCCCTGCAATAGCTGACGCTCTCACGCCCGCGCTGGCGGCAGTCGGCCGCCGGCGGCCCCATCGAGATCAACCCGTGCGCCGATGCGTGACGCCTATCCGGGAGGAGCGCCATATGGATATGGCGGCTCGAAGGCCGCGATCAACGTCCTGGCCAACGTTTAGCGCTTAGGACGCGCTTCGCGGGTTCCGGCTGGACGCGCTGCAAAACCGCAGTGTCTCCGCTGATCTCCAGGCCGAGGTGGCCCGGCGAACCTGCCGAACGTCAAGCACAGCCAGCCTCGCTGGTCCGGTAAACCGCCCGCAAAGGCAACCGCCTCGTGCAGGGTGGGCACCTCAGCCAAAGATCCTGAGTCTGTGTACGGGCGCGGCGGTTCGTGGGGCAAAATGTCTGCATGCTTGACCACCTTTCAATCCAGTGCGCCGACGTGGCCGCGAGCACCGCGTTCTACGACACTGTGCTCGGCACGCTCGGTGCAAGCCGTGTGATGGACTTCGGCGAAGTCATTGGCTTCGGCGTCGCCGGCAAGCCAGCCTTCTGGATCGGCCCACAGACAAGCGGCGAGGGGTTCCGTGAGTCGCATATCGCGTTCGCGGCGGCCGACAGAGGCGCCGTACGGGCGTTCTTCGACGCAGCGGTGGGTGCCGGCGCCGAAGTGCTACATGAACCCCGCACCTGGCCCGAATACCATCCCAGCTACTTCGGCGTTTTCGTGCGTGATCCCGACGGCAACAACGTCGAAGCCGTTTGCCACGCCCCTGAATAGCGCCCCGCCTTCGCCGCCACAATCCTGGCCGGTTCGGCCGGGACTTCAGCTCCCGGACTGCGATAGGCAGCGCTGGGGCCGCTCTCCGGTCGCGAATGCGACCCCGCCAGGTACGCCGTCACCTTGCCGGTCTTCTTATACCGAAGACGACGCTCCCGGTTATATGGAAGACGCTCCCGGCTCGTGATGCCCTCAAGGCTGGGTGAGGTGCCCGCCGGACTAGACAGCGGTCTTCCGCTGGGCGGCAGCTGTATCGACGGCGAGCCGGGTCAGGCGCGAATACTTCTCGCCTTCGACGAGCGGGAGGTCGTGGTCTGCCTCGATCTCAACCACGTGCGCCCGCAAGGCTGCGGCGAGTTCCCGCTGTTTGTGGGGGGGCACCAGCCGGTCGCGCGTCGTGATGAGCATCACCGCGGGAACATCGAGTTCAGCCACCCAAGGTTCAGCCTCATAACGGCCGAGCGCATGTCCGGCGTCGGCGAGTTCGCGCGGGAGCCCTCTGCGGAACTCTGCGGCGAGCCATGGGCGGTGGACGTCGAGTTCCGGCCGTTCCTCGATTGCCTGGCGAAGGATGCGCTCGACAAATCCGGCGCTGGTGGCGAGCCGCAGCCCAAGCTCAAACACTGACAGCAAGTGCCACAGCAGCCGCTCGCGGGCCGCACGGCGCAACTCGAGTGCCGTGGCCTGCATGACCAAAGCGGTCACCAGACCAGGATGCCGTCGAGCCATCAGCAGTGCGATCGGACCGCCCATCGAGTACCCGACCACTATCACATGCTCGACCCCGAGCTGATGCAATAGCGCGGCGGCGTCGTCTGCGCAGTCCTCGAGGCTGAACGGTTCGGTTGAGCGCATCCCGCGCCCGTGACCGCGGTGGTCGAGCGCGATCACACGGTAGGACTCGGCGAGGCCGCCGTATGCGGGGAAGAAGTTGAGGTCGGCGCTAGCGGTCCAGCCATGCAGCAGCAGAACGACCGGATCAGCTGGCCGCCCGCCGGAGTCGCGGACGAACACCTCGCCGCGATCCGGCAGCTCGACGACCCGTCCGGGCGGCAGCGGAGGCGGCACCGGTGGCCGTGCCGCGCCCCTGGCCAACGGCCGCATAAAGCGCACCAGACCCCCGGCCGCCTGCCTGACCTTGGGATCTGCGGCAACCGCTGCAACGCCCGCGGCACCTGCCACCGCTATCATCACCGCCAGTCTTCGTGCGCTCCTGCTCATGCTCTTCTCTCACTTCTTGGGTCGGGCGACCTATGTGTGCCCAGCCGACTGGCAGGACCTGAGACCGCCGCGCCAGCCTCGGCATTGACCAGGCGCGACAGTGACAGGACAGAACCCCCGGTTGCGCGCCAACAAGTCCAACGTCCGCGCGGCGCCAGGTGCAGCGGCCAGCCCGGCTCTGCGCACCGGCGCCAGCAGGTCGAGACGCGACTTCTGCGGCCTCGCGGGCTTGCTGCTGCTGCGCGGCGGCCTCGGAGACGACGTGCTGTCCGCGCTCCGTGCCACCCTGATCGAGGCCGGCTGATCCCTGGCACACCGGCATAAGCCTCTCCGACTGCCTACCGGCTTTGGAGGCCAGGGAACATGTGCCTTTCAGACCGGGAAAAAGAGCGTTGACGGCCGGGTGCATGTCGCTGTGGCCGTGCAGCATGTTCGGCTCGATGAACGAGTAGGCCGGCAGCTTTCCTTCCTTGGCATCCCGCATGAACTGGTCGGTGGTGAAGAAGTTCTGGGCGAAGCGATCGCGCAACCGGGCGGCGTGCATGATGCCCGTGAACGACAGGCTCGGCGGATCGCAGTAGACCCGCCAGGTCAGGCTTTTCGATTCGAGGCGCTCGAAGACCGTCTCGGCGGTGTTGTCAACGGGGAAGGAACCGCCGGGGAACAGGTTGAGAACGTAGCCTGACGCGGACCCGGCGTGAAAGAACGAGCGATTGGTGAACGTCTGCGATGGTACCTCGCAGAACCAGTGATCGAACGTTGCGAAACCCCGAGCGAGCGCCGAGGTGACCGGCATCTGCTCAGGCGTGTAGCCAGTCATGATCTGGGCGTACTCGTCGTACTTGGGCTGCCTGCCGGTTTCGGCAGTGAAAGTGCTGATGTAATCAGCCACGAACCCGTCCATCGGCGGCCTCTGGAGGGGGTCACCCGGCGCGTTGTACGGAGCGGCCATGCGCTGGGCCAGCACACCGCGGTTGCCGGGCGGATCGATGAGCCCGAACAACTGCGTGTTGACGTGCTGGTACTCCTCGCCAGGATCGGGGTTCGGGGTATCCATGTTCTCCGCCACCCCGTAGGGCACGACCCTGCGGTCCGCTCCATCCTCTGCCCACGCCGGGATCGGGTTGCTGAGGTCGCGGTAGGGACCGGCCTTGCGGCCGGCCCCCCGCACAGATCCCGGCGTGCGGAATTACCGCACCGGGCTCCTGCCTTGGGTTCTGGCGTCGAAGCGCACGTTCGGGTAGGGGTGCATCACGCGGGCCGGGGGGAGCC
>DATIYI010000434.1:0-25426 GCA_035517695.1 Streptosporangiaceae bacterium | reverse complement strand
CCGGGTGCTCGCCGCCGCCGCCCGCCAGCACGCCAACGTCGTGCTCGCCAACTGGTTCGCCACCATCGAGCACCACACCCGCCTGCTCTGGGACGACCATGTGCATCCCCGCCCGCCAGGAGCAAAGCTGTACGCGCACATGGTGGCGGCAGCGGTACAGGCCACCCGCAGCCCCCGCCCGTACGCCGCAGAATGGCCGACCACGACCCGTGTCACGTCTTATGAAGGCGACACCAGCTAGCGACCGCATTGGGTCGATGACTTTAGCAGTTTAACAAGCCTTGTGCTGCTGATGATCGATAGCCGTGCTCCGCCGCATGAGGCAAGGAGGTGCGAGGGCGACCAAAGTTGCCCGTGCATGGTGGCCCGGTTGACCCGGCGCCGGTGAAGTCGTGTCGCATCCTCCGTGCCGAGACACCTTATGAGAGTTCACGAGGCTGGAGACCGCGGCCTTTGCCGGTACTCGGCGGGTTGGTGCGCATGATCGTTTTCGCCGTGCGAAGTTCGACGGCCAGTCCGAGCGGGTATACGGCCGGGTCGATGCCGGCGAAGTGAACCAGAGCGCAGGCCAGCACCACGAGCCCGGCCGCCCCGAGGTAGTCCAGTCGGCGCGTGAACTTCCGTGGCGCGTTCGCGAGCGTGGCCATCGGCCAGGTCAGCGCTAGCGCGGCGCCTGCTAGCAGACCGGTCGAGTGTGTGTCGGTCCCGTAGTACACACGGGAAGGATCGCCGCCGGGCACGTACATGAGCGCCATTACCGCCGCCGACGCGAGCGCTCCCAGCCAGGCAGTCAGCACCCGGGTCCGTCGGCCCCGCAGGCGCGTGAGCACGGCAACAGCGGCCAGGCCAAGTAAAGCTGCTCTTCCATGGCCAGGGACCACAGGTGCTGAACTGGCGGTGGTGGTCCGAACGAGGCGAAATAGGAGACGTGGTGAAGAGCTTGGTACCAGTTGCTCGAGTAGCTGACCGCGGCGGCCAGCGCCGGCCGGAGCGCGGACAGTTGATCAGGTTCGATAACTGCCACCGCCGCGGTGACGGCGACCAAGACCACGGCCAAGGCGGGCAGGAGCCGCCGCGCGCGCCGGATCCAGAATCCGCGCAAGTCCAGCTGCCCGTACCGGGCCCATTGGGCGACGAGCAGGTCGGTGATCAGGTAGCCGCTCAGCACGGAAAAGATATCAACCCCAAGGAAACCGCCCGGGATCATGCGCATCCCGAGATGGAAAGCGATAACGGCTAGCACCGCAAGCGCCCGGACGCCGTCGAGACCGGGAAGCCGGCCGCGCATATGCGTGACCTGCCGGTCGGCATCAGCCGCGATCGCTATTTCCTGCCCAGCTTGCCCAAGTCGCCTGGTCTCGTCAGCAGAGCCAGCGGCACGTTCATTTACCAATTACTTGGTCCTCCCGCTGATTGCACCGCCCTTGTGCTGCGCCAGATCGTGTCCGCAGCATTGACGTAGCCGCCGAGAGGATTGGGTCCCCGGATCGACGTCGTCCACCGCGAGCACGCCGTCGTCGAGACCGGCGGCGTCCGCACCGCCAAGGCCATGGGGCTGCGCGCCCTGCCATCCAAGTCGTGGCAGGTCAACTGCGGCTGGGTCATCGCCGTGAACATCGCCGCCGACCTCGCGGCCTGACCCGCCTCCTCGGCTGCCACGATGACGAGGACCTGCGGGAAGCCGACCCGGATACGCTCCACCACCGGATCTGGCACATCCCCGCCCGCCTCGCACATCACGCCCGCCAGCGCATCCTGAAAATCAGCCCCGGCTGGCCCTGGAAGGATGCTTTCCTCACCTGCTGGCAGCGGCCGGGCCGCAGCGAACACGGCTTGTTTACAGATTATTCCCTGCCGCCCGCAGCTTGTTTACGGATTATTCCTTCCAGCTCCGCGGCCCGGCCAGTAACCATGTGAGTACCGGATATGGCCTGCCCGGTGGGCCTTATCCGTTACCTCGCGGATACGTGTGAGCGGGGCCGGGCGCGGCAGCCTGGCAGATGTCCGGTGGCTCTAAGGAGAAGGCAGTTCTCATGGGTAAGGAAATAGGGACCGAACCGTATAACGACGTTGCCGTCATCGGTGGCGGCGCGGTGGGCCTGGCTTACGCGATCCGCGTCAAACGGGACAATCCTGAGTTGCGGGTTCTCGTCTTAGAAAAGGCGAACGAACCTCGCTTCAAAATCGGGGAGAGCACGCTCTCTGTGACCATCGAGCACCTGCTCGAGCTCGGCTTCACCATGCCACAGTTGCGGCGACTGTTCACGGTCAAGTCGGGTCTGGGATTCTGGTACACCGACTCCGCAACCGATGAGCTCGTGTCCCCAGTCGGCGTCTGCGACACCGAGGAGACTTTCCAGGTCGAGCGCCGGCCGATGGAAATTGCGCTCACCATCCTCGCCGAGTCGTGCGGGGTGGAGATCCGGTCCGGCGCAGTCGTCTCCACGGGCAGGTCGGTGCTGGACGGGCCGGACAAGACGCTCGTGGTGCGCGGTTCGTCAGAGGAAGCGAACCAGGTTCACTGCCGACTGGTCTGCGACGCGACCGGTCCTGCCTCGGTGATGGCACGTTCACTGGGAACGCACCGCAAGCAGAAACACATCAACACGAATGCGTACTGGTCGCACTTCCGGAAAGCGGCATCGCCCGGGATACCGGGCTGGGACGCACCGATGACACACCACATTTGTTTCCCGCAGGGCTGGTTCTGGTTCATCAATCTGTGCTCTTGGGAGAGCTCCCCCACACCCAATCTGACCGCGATGATCCGTGCGCTGCTCAAGGATCGCCGGGCAGAACAGGACATGCCGGATCGCGAGGAATGGGCGAGCCAGTTCGGCTGCACGCACTCACTGCGCGTCTCGATCGGCGTGTCGCCCCGGTCGGACCTGGACTATTCGCCGCCCGGCGGGGCACGGGAGCGGTTCTGGCACTACGGCGACGCCTACCCGGCCATCCAGGAGGTCATGCGTTATTACGAAGAGGTGCCGGATCCGTACCAGGGAAAGCCCGCCTACGGTTATCTGAAGGAGATCGAGCATTACAGCACCTCGTACGCTGGCGAGGGTTTCCTCTCGGTGGGAGATGCCGCGTTTTTCGTCAATCCGCTGTTCTCCAAGGGTCTCGCGTTCGGCATGTTCTGCGCAAAAGAAGCGGCGACGGCGACGGCCGGGCACCTCAAGGACCCGGCGCGCGGCGATTTCGCCAGATACGACAGGCTGCTTCACTCGGTCTACCGCGCGCTGTCCACGGAGAACGAGGCCTTGTACCGATCCTGGGCCTCGCCGGCAGGATTCGAGCAGGTACTCGTGGCCAAGCTCGCCGGGGCGCTTCGCGAGGTGAGGAACCGGGCCGAGGGCTTGGTCCACGAGGACGTGCCGTACCGGCTGCTGGCACCCCGGCACGCGAAGGTCTTCACCGACGTCGTCGCCCTGACGCGCGACCCTGGGGCAGGGCGGCAGGACCGCTGGCCGGAGATCGCGGCGGTTACGGGCCGGTACCTGGAGGAACTGCGTACCGAGCCCGAGACGATCGAAGCACGCTTGGGCCGGTTCCTCACCCACTACGACGACAACCTGGTCCGGCACGAGAATGCGGCTGAGGTGGCGCAGCCCGGCGTGTTCGCCGCCGTCGCCTGCCCGGGTTGCCGTCAGGCCGTCAACGCGACCCTGAGGCGGTGCCCGGGAGGCCGCCCCCGGGCTGCGCGGGGAAATCCTAGTCCGCCTGGAACAGATCAGCGTCCTGGTGCTGCTCCCGATTTATTTCGTGGTGGCGGGGCTGAGCATCAACCTGTCCATGATCGGGCACTCGGGGCTGGTGGAACTCGGCGCGATCCTGGTGGTCGCCATCGCCGGGAAGCTCGTCGGCGCGTACGGCGGCGCCCAAATCGCCAGTATCCGCGGCCGCAACGCCGGCGTGATGGCCACGCTGATGAACACCCGTGGCCTGACCGAGCTCGTCATCCTCGGTGTCGGGCTCCAGCTGCACATCCTGAACAAGCCGCTGAACTCCCTGATGGTCATCATGGCGCTGGTCACCACCGCGATGAGCGGGCCGCTGCTGACGGCCATCGCCGCCGACGGCCATCCGGGGGTGCCGGTAACAACAGCGCCCCCAGGCACGGTAGGCCGCTCAGTTTGCTGAACACCGCGGCGCGGGCGGCGCGGCCGTCACCTCGCGCTGTATCAGGCCGCCCGGCGGGCCTCCTATATATGGATGAGCCGAGAGCCTGACGCGGCACGGAGGCAACTGCCGCGGGCCCCGTCACGACGCGGGCCGCGTTTACCGGGCACATCACCGACACGCACTACTCCCAACCAGAAGACGCACTACTCACCCAAAGAAAGAGGAAAAACAATGAACCTCCGGAAGAGGAAAGACAAGGCTCAGCCAGCGAAAGTGGAAAGGCAAATGAGCCTCCGAATTGGCGACACCGCGCCGGACTTCGAGGCCGATACCACCCAGGGCAGGATCAGCTTTCACGAATGGATCGCAGGTTCCTGGGCGGTGCTGTTCTCGCACCCCAAGGACTTCACCCCGGTGTGCACCACCGAGCTCGGGCAGATGGCCAAGCTGGCGCCCGAGTTCGGACGCCGCGACGTCAAGGTCATCGGCCTGTCGGTGGACGCCACCGAGCGCCACCAGGCGTGGGCTGATGACATCGAGGAAACCCAGGGCACGCGTCCCGGCTACCCGATCATCGGCGACACGGATCTCAATGTGTCCAAGCGGTACGGGATGCTGCCAGCCTCCGCTTCGGGGGATGCCAGCTCGCGCTGCGCACTGGACAACCTGACCGTCCGGAACGTGTTCGTGATCAGCCCAGACAAGAAGATCAAGCTGATCATCGCGTACCCGAACGTGACCGGCCGCAACTTCGCCGAGCTGCTGCGGGTCATCGACTCGCTCCAGCTGACCAGCAGGCACCGCGTCGTGACGCCGGCCGGCTGGACGCAGGGCGACGACGTGATGATCCACAACTCGGTGTCCGACGACCAGGCGAGGGTGATCTTCGGCGAGTGGAAGGCCGTCAAGCCTTACATCCGCATCGTGCCCCAGCCGAATTGACCAGGTGCCGGAGTCAAGCAGGCGGTCACGAACGCACCCGCCTACCACGCTGACGTGCTGGTGGCCGCCCCTGGAGCCGATCCGGCTCCAGGGGCGCCGCCGGGGCTCATCCGTGAGCCAGCGCTGAGCGCGCCGCCACGGCCGGTAGCCGGTCTGGCGCCGCGGCCGCCCGCAGCAAGAGGACGTGCCCCGCACGACAGCACGCGACGAGACACCGTAGACCAAGGAACGGGAGCCGCCATGATGACGACCGATGACCTGACCCCCACGGTCGTGACGAAGACCCATGACCTGACCCCCGCGGCGACACTCGCCGGCAACACGACGAAGGGCGCAGCGCTCAGCGACTTCGAGCGCCGCTACCCGGCCTATGCCCGCACCGCCGTCCTGGACGGCATGCGGGCCAGGGACTACACCTTGCTGGACGCAACCGACCACGTCTATCTCGACTACACCGGCGGGGGCCTGTACGCCGAGAGCCAGCTGGCCCGCCACCGGGACCTGCTGGCCGGCGCCGCGTTCGGCAACCCGCACTCCCAGAACGTGCCCTCGCAGGGAGCCACGAGCCGGGTGGAGGCGACCCGGGCGCGGATCCTGGAGTTCTTCCGGGCATCACCGGAGGAGTACGAGGTCATCTTCACGCCGAACGCCACCGGCGCGCTGCGGCTGGTCGGCGAGTCCTATCCCTTCGGGCCGGGCGGCGACTACCTCCTGACCTTCGACAACCACAACTCGGTCAACGGGATCCGGCAGTTCGCCCGCGCCAGGGGCGCCTCGGTGACCTACATCCCGCTCGACCGCTCTGACCTGCGAATATCAGATGGCTCGCTGGCCCGCCATCTCGAGCCCGTGGCCCCGGGCCGCCGCCGTCGTTCCGCCCGCCGGGGCTCCGGCGTCGCCGCCGCCAGCTTGTTCGCTTTCCCGGCCCAGTCCAACTTCTCCGGCGTCCAGCACCCCCTGACCTGGATCGCCCAGGCCCAGGAGGCCGGGTACGACGTGCTGCTGGACGCCGCCGCCTTCGCGCCGGCCAGCCGGCTGGACCTGTCCCGGTGGCACCCGGACTACGTATCCCTGTCGTTTTACAAGATCTTCGGTTACCCGACCGGTATCGGGGCCCTGCTGGCCCGCAGGTCGGCGCTGGCCAAGCTGGACCGCCCGTGGTACGCCGGCGGCACGATCACCTTCTCCTCGGTACGCGCCCAGGCGGCCCCCGGCGGGGGCTTCTACCTGACTCCCGGACCGGCCCGCTTCGAGGACGGCACCATCGACTACCTGGGCATCCCCGCCGTTGGCATCGGCCTGGACCACATCAGCACCGTCGGTATCGAGACCATCCACACCAGGGTCATGTGCCTGACCGGCTGGCTGCTGGATGCATTGGGCACCCTGCGGCACAGCAACGGGGCGCCGGTCGTCCGCATCTACGGCCCGGCCGGCACCGACCGCCGCGGAGCCACGATCGCGATGAACTTCTTCGACCCCGCTGGCGTGCTCATCGACTCGGTGCGGGCCGAGCGCCGGGCCAACCGGGCAGGAATCTCGCTGCGCAGCGGCTGCCACTGCAACCCCGGCGTGCGCGAGGTCGCGCTCGGCTTCTCCACCGAGGAGATGGCGGCCGCCTTCAAAGACAAGGACCGGCTGCGCCACCGGGAATTCCTTCAGGTGATCGCCGGCAAGACCACCGGGGCCGCCCGGGCCTCACTCGGCCTGGTCACCACCTTCGCCGACGTCTACCGGTTCTGGGAATTCGCCGCCGGCTTCCGCGACCTGCCCTCCGGCGCGGCAGGGGCCTGAGCTGACCCGCCCTCACCCCGGGATTGCCGCCGGCTTCGGCGTACAGCCTGGCCAGGGATGTATTGGGGAGCGGCGTCAGTCCTCCGTATCTGTGCCGCCTCGTCCACCTGGGGCGGGAAGTTCCGCATCAACTTTGGGAGAAAAGTCGTGCGGATCGTGATGATAGGGGCCGGGGTAGTGGGGCTGGGCGCCACGATGCTCCCGGCCGGTGACGGCCATCGGGTCATCGTGCTGGTGCGGGACCCGGCGCCGCCGCCAGCCGAGCCTGCTGAGGCGTGGCAGCAGTGGCAGCGTCCGGGAGTGAACCAGTTCCGGCTGCCGCATGCCTTCCTGGCCGGTCCGGTCGGTTCTCGACGCCGAGCTGCCCGAGGTGTCCAAGGCCCTGCAGGCCGCTGGCGCGCTGCAGCTGAACCTGATCCGGGACGTGCTGCCGGCGGCGATGACCGGTGGCTGGCAAGACGGCGACGAGTGCTACGCGTGGCTGACCGGCCGCCGTCCGGTAGTGGAAGCCGTGTTCGCCGCCGCGGCCGGGTCGGCTCCGGGGGTGGAGGTTCGCCGTGGCACCTCGCTCACCGGCCTGGTCAGCGGAGCGCCGGCGCTGCTCGGCATCCGCATGTGACCGGCGTGCGGACGAAGGCCGGCGAGTCCATCCCGGCCGACCTCGTCCTGGATATGACCGGGTGGCGGTCGGGCTTGCCGGACTGGCTGCAGGAGATCGGCGGCCGCCGCCCCGCCGAGGAGCTGCAGGACAGCGGATTCGTGTACTACGGCCGCCATTTCCGGTCGGCGGACGGGTCGCTGCCCGCCATGATCGGGCCTCCGTTGATGGACTGCGGCACCATCACCTCGCTGACCCTGCCCGCGGACAACGGGACGTGGGCCGTGGCGATCACCGGCTCAAAAGACAAGCAGCTCCGGTCGCTGGCGCGAGGCAGGCCGCTGGGAGGCTGTGGTGCGCAGCCTCACGCCCGTGGCTCACTGGCTGGACGGAACGCCGATCGAGGACGGCGTCCATGTGATGGCCCGCCTGGAGGACCGCTGCCGCGGATTTGTTGTCGATGGCAGGCCGGCCGCCACCGGCGTGGTGGCCGTGGCCGGCTCGTGGGCGTGCTCCAATCCGGCCAGGGGGCGGGGCGCCTCGATCGGCATGCTGCACGCGCTGACCCTGCGGGACCAGCTCCGCGTGGCCGGCCTGGATGATCCGGCGGCCTTCGCCACGGCGTTTCACTCGGCCACCGCCGAAACCGCCGGGCCGTGGTACCGCGCGACCCTCGCCACCGACCGGCACCGGCTGGGCGAGATCGAGGCGGGCATTCGCGGTGAAACCTATGCCCCGCAGGACCCTCAGTACCAGCTGGAGAAGGCTCGACGCCGCCGCCGCGCGAGACCCGGACTGCCTGCGAGCCAGCCTGGATATCCATGTCGTGCTGCGGACCCCGGAGGAGGTTTTCGCCCGGCCACGGCTGCGCGACCAAGGTCCTGCGGCTAGGGTCCGCCTGGCGCGAGGCGGAGCCGCTGGGCCCGGCCCGCGAGCAGCTCCTCGCGCTGGCTTCTGCCCCCTGACCGCCGATCGGCAGCCTGCGAGATCATGGTGCCGCTGACATGCAGAGCCCCGGGCGGGCGAGAAGGAGGCCACAGTGGGCCGCGTGGACGCTGACGCGGTCGGCATCGAGTACGAGGTCACCGGGGCGGGGTTCCCGGTCGTGCTGCTGCACGGCTTTCCCGACTCCGGGCGGCCCTGGCGGCACCAGGTACCGGCGCGGGCCGGGGCAGGGTTCCAGGTCATCGTCCCCGACCTGCGTGGCTACGGGCGCTCCGCGAAGCCAGAGGCCGTCGAGGCCTACTCGCTTGCGCTGCTGGCCGGGGACGTCATGGCGATCCTCGCCGACCTGGAGATCACCAGAGCCCACATGGTCGGCCACGACTGGGGCGCCGCCCTGGCCTGGGGACTCGCCTCCCGCGCGCCCGGCAGCGTCGACCACCTGGTCGCGCTGTCCGTCGGCCACCCGGCCACCATCCGCCGGAAGTGGCGACAGCGCGAGAAGTCCAGGTACCTGCTGCTGTTCCAGTTCGCCGGGATCGCCGAACGCTGGCTGACCAACGATGACTGGGCCAACTTCCGCAACTGGGCACAGCATCCCGACGCCCGCCAGATGATCGCCGAGCTGGAAGCGAACGGCTCGCTCACCCCGGCCCTCAACTGGTACCGAGCCAACGTCCCGCCCGAATCATGGGTGCGGCCACCGGCAGCGCTCCCGCCGGTGCAGGCCCTCATTATGGGCGTCTGGAGCACAGGCGATATCGCCCTCACCGAGACGTAGATGACCGACTCCGAACGTGGCGGGCCCGTGGCGGTACGAGCGGCTGGACGGCCCGGGCCACTGGATGAAGCTGGACGCACCCGACCAGGTGAACGCGCTGCTGCTTGACTTCCTGCCGCATCCGATAACGAGGTAACGCAGGCGCGCCCGTCCAGTGACAGTCGTCGGCCGGGGCCGACGGCCCGGGCGCCTGCCAGCGCTTTCGACGGGTGCGACCGACCGCCCTCAGGCGGCACCGTGGATGCTGGCTTCCGGCGGGCTGCGCAGGACAAGCAGTGTCCCGTGCCAGCCATCATGTCGTCCGGCAATTGGGAAGCGACACGTTGCCAGCACGCCAAAGCCTGATTCTGTGCCAGCCATCATGTGCCTTCCGGAGTCGAAGCTCTGAACGGCAACCGCGCCAACCATCCTCCGCGCCGCCCGGCTGCTGTCAGCGAGTAGAACAGCGGACACTCACCGAGGCCTAGTCGCTGTTTGGCCGGACGGGAGAGAAGTCAAGGAACCGCATCTACCCGCACGATGGTGACTACATCTGCTTCTACCTCGTACAGCACCCGGTTATCTGCCGACGCGCAGCTTGCAGTAAGTGCCGCGGACGAAGGCATCCGGTGGCTCCGGATGGTCGGCTAAGCCCGCAACTGCCTCGTTGATGGCCCGCATCCCTGCCTGATCGGCCATGAACCGGCGCGCGGACGTCAGCGCGTCGTGCCGCCAGACGATCTTCACTGGCCGCCGAGCAATTCGGCCATGGCAGCCTCACGAGGGATGGTGCCGCCGGGCCGCCGCCCGCCTTCCATGCCTCGTGCTCGGCGATGGCGGCGTCGGCCTCCGCCTCCGCGATCTCCTCGGCCGAGGCGCGTTTCCTGAGGGCGGCGAGCATGCCGTACTCCTGCAGGGGGACGACCACGGCGGTCTCGTCACCGAGATGAATCACGTCGTGACCGTCCCCGCACTCTGCTGGCCATGCGCTCATAAGGATGATGCCAATCCAGGCAGGCTGCCCGGGCGGTTCAGACCCGCCAGGACGAACCGCGGTCGCTGCTGAGGTCATCTGGTCTCCCCGCCGACGAATGGGCGCTGGTCGGTGTCCCTCGCAATGAACATGTCGTCCGTGATTTGGGAACGACGGGATGGCAGACACGCAGAGCCGATAGGCCCCGTGGCCTGTGTCCGGCGGGCAGAGGCCTTACGGTGCAGGCCAGGGGAGTGAGCGGCCGGCGCGGGACGTCAGCCGTCGGCCTGGTTAAACAGCGCAATACCCGGGGTCGCCGGGTGATAACCATGGCAGTCAGGAAAATTCAGCAGCTAACCGGATGCCCACGCGCTGCCGAAGGGCGGTTTGTGTAAGGGACCTTGATCGCAGAGTGGCTGAGCGCCAGCGCTGTCCCATTTACTCGCCCCATCAACTCGGCCATTCATCACAGTACGAGCGGGAGCGGGCGGAATGCGCAGACTGACCCGGTACGGCAGGTACGGGCGGCCGATGCGGTCGGCCGGACGAAGGGGTGGCGGCATCTACCGTCGGATATCCAGCTGTGGTTGGGCTAGACGCTCCCCACTTTATCTCCTTTGGCGCGATATTCTCGTTTGCCCTGGGAGATCGCTGGGTATCAGCTCGGCCGGAGGGGTTCGCTCAGCCCCCTACCAGGCTGGATTCGTCACCAGTCGCCACCTATCAAGGCAATCTGGCCGTTCTGATAGTTCAATAACGGGAGGGGCGTTCAGGTGGCTCGGGCAGTGCACAGGTCAGCCCTGCGGGAGCAAATACTGTCGGGCGCCCCGCGAGTCCTGCTGTTCGCTTCAGCTCGGTTAATATGTCGCCTCAATGGCTGATTCCTGCGCCGGGGACGTCCGGTTAGGGGGCTTAATATGACAGTACCTAGTAAAGAACTAAGGAGCGTTCATAGCCCGTATGACGACACGGACGTTGACTACATGGGCTACTGGTTGGAACGGCGGTATGAGCATCGCGCCGAGGTAATGGCGCTATCGCGCCTGCTGCGGGGTCGCAGGTTCGGCCACGCCGTGGACGTGGGCGGTGGATACGGGCGGCTTACCGTGGTTCTTCATGACTATGCCGACCGCGTGACACTCGCCGACCCAAGCCACCGTCAGCTCCAGGCCGCCGACCGTTACCTGGAAAGCTATCCGGCTGTCAATAAGCGGCTCATAGATACTGCGCACTGGGACTTCGAGGATTCCAGCGTCGATCTGGCTGTTATGGTCCGAGTGCTGCATCATCTGCCGCATCCGGTCAATGAGCTGTCGGAGATTGCGCGGATACTCACGGTTGGCGGTTGCGCCATCATTGAGGCCGCTAATGTCTTGCACGCAGTTAATCGGGTGCGCTACTGGAGAAATGGCCAGACAATCCCTATGACGCCGGCAGACATGCGGTCAGCGGCGAACCGGCGGCCGGGCATCATCCCGTTCGTCAACCATCATCCTGTCATGCTTACTCGTCAGCTTGCGGCTTGCGGGCTTCGTGTTAAACGGGTGCTCTCGGTGTCGAACCTCCGTCACCCGGCCTTCAAGCGCATCATGCCCGAACGTCTCATGGTCGCTGCCGAATACGCCCTGCAAGTGCCGCTGGCGCCGCTGCGCTTCGGACCGAGCATCTTCTTCCTGGTCAGCAAAGCCGACGGCTCTTCCAAGTTAGCCGGATCGCGCTGTGGGTGCGTCCGTGCTAGCCGGGAAGGCCAGCCCGTAGTGCGAGGATCCGCCCGACGGCCGCCGTGAAGGCCACCTGGCTCAGCCGACCGTCGTGGTAGCCGCTTTCCAGCCCGTCCATCGCCAGGTAACCCTCGCCGGGAGTCTGACCCGCGCACAGCAGCAGGTCCATGCCCGCCCGCGCGGCCAGCTGGCTGCGCTGGCCGATCGTGCCGAACGCGCGCAGCGCGCCAGCCTCCAGCGCGTCGGTGACCGTCACGCCGCGGTAGCCGAGCCGCTGCCGCAGCTCGCCCTGCACGATCACCGGCGACAGGCCGGCCGGGTAGTTGGTGTCGAGCGACGGGTAGCGCGCCCACGACATCATGACTAGCTTGACGCCGGCCGCGATCGCCGCCCGGTACGGGTACTCGTCGTCGCGGCGGATCGCGGCGGCGGGCAGATTCAGCGTGACCGGCGCCGCGTCGGTGTCTTGATTCGCCGCGGCGGCGCCCAGGCCGGGGAAGTGCTTGCCGGCCGCCGCTACCCCGCCGACTTGCTGCGCGGTGATGAAGTCCGCGCCGAGCCCGGATACGGCGTCCGGGTTGTTGCTGTAGGAGCGGCCGTCCTGGTCGATGAAGTTGCCGTCCGCCCGGTACACGTCGAGCACCGGCGCCAGGTTGACGTTCATGCCCACGCCGCGCAGGTTCGCCGCGGCTCCCGCGCCAGCGGCACGCGCCTGCGCGGCTGGGTCAGCGGACTGCCCGATCTGGTTTTCCGGCAGGAAGGGCTGGCCGGGCAGGCGGCGGACCAGACCGCCCTCCTGGTCGGTCATCAGCAGCAGCGGCTCCCGCACCGGATCGGCCGCGCTGGCGTTGGCCCGCTCAAGCTCCTTGCTCACCGCGGCGATCTGCGCCCGGCTCGAGATGTTGCCAGTGAAGAAGATGACCCCGGCCGCCTCGCCGCGCCGGATCAGCCAGAGCAGGCTGGCCGGCGGTGTCAGGCCGGAGTAACTGTAAATCACCCGCTGGCCCGCCAGCTGGCTGACGCTCAGCTTGGGGATCACCGCCGCAGGCGAAGCGGCGGCCATCGGCGGATGCCCCGCACTCGCCGCAGCGTCAGGTCGGCGGGAAGGCTGGGCGCTGGGCACCTGGCTCTGCGTTAGGCCCCGATGTGACGGACTGCGGGTCTGGCTCCCGCACGCCCCCAGCCCGGCCGCCAGAGTCCCGATGGCCATGGTCGCCGCCGCGACGCAAATGGGCTTGGTAGGCCTCACGGTCCCCCCGTCACTTTCAGAGCTTACGCCCGAAACCCACCGTAAGAGGTTGTGAGCGGCGACCGGCTGGCTAGCGCCATGGCACGCCCTGCTTCACGTGTCGTCATGTTCAAGGCTGTGCAACCGACGGCCGGGTCAGGGGTCAACGCGCACTCATCGGGGTCGCTCACGCAGACACGACTGGCGATCATCCCGCCGTCAGGTTGTCTCTCGCGCCCGTCACCAGTCGGGGCATGCCGCCCGCCACATCAGCGGGACTGGGGCGTGCTGGCACACTGCGTGCCTTGTCCACGCTATAAGCCGCTATAAACCGCATGTGCCGCTGGCTCCGCGCGGGCACTGGTTAGCGTGCGGCCTCGGGCCGGGCGTAATCCTGGATGTCCTGCTCGAATTGGGCCACCGTCTCCTCGGTCAGTGTGCGGCGTGTCTGCGTGATCTCCAGCAGGACGTTCGCGGTCAGGGTGAGTTCCGCTGGGTGCTCGAGCGTGACCCGCTCGAACACCAACTGGGCCGTTCTCCGAGCGGCGAACTCGATGTCGGCCGGGGTGAGCAACCTCGACCGCCGCAGGGCTCCAGCTTCTCGTAAAGGCGCGCCGCGGCGGACCGTGTACTCGCAGTGCTCAAGCGCGAGCGCGCCCATCTCGCCCTCGTGGTCGAGGATCTCGTTGAGCAGTCCGTAGGCACGGTTTTTGAGAGCGTGGAACAGGGAGGGCCTGCCGGTCGGCATAGCGGCGGTAAAAGTCCCGACGCTGACGCTGACGCCGGACTCTGCGGCGATGGTGGCGAGCGGGACATTGCGGCCTTCGCGCAGCGCCGTTGCCAAGGGGATCGGGGCAGCCGCGTTCGCGGGCGAGCTCTTAGTCGACGTCGCGGATACGCCATCCTTCGAGCTGGTTTAGCCGAACTCCAGCCTTAGCCGAGAGACTTCAGGCCACGCTGCCGGAGGCCAGAGATCGTCAGGATGGAGGAGCGGGGGGTCGACATCACTTGTACGTCTGCCCGGCCCTGATCCCGGACCCTCGAACGCAACCGCCGTGCCGTCGACGGCTCACCGTGGCTCTATATTCATATTCGCGACGTAGAGCAACAGGTCGGCGTGGCAAGGCTCGCCTGGCGGGCACCAGCATGCGAGATCCCGGTCGGCGAGTTCGACGCTGGCTGTGGCCAGCAGGCCGGGCTCAGTCAGGACGTGCTCGTAGTACAGGCGAACCGCTTCGTCGCGGCCGTGGACCGCGGCGGGGTACGGGTTGGCCCACCGTGACGGGCGAGACACCACGACAACCCCTGGTGGCTTGCGCCAGCCACGGGTACGGCGGAGCTGGATACGGCGGGGTGATGTCATCTGCCACGCGCCCGTCTGGAGCAGCGCGCGCGCACCGAGCGGCAGGCGCGCCCCGCTGCGACGATCTGAGGCTGCATGCGACGAAGCTACTCGCCGGTCACTTCGTGCGATTCCCCCCGTAGGGGGAGGGAGAAGGGGATCCGGGCGGGAAGGTAGTTTCCCATCCGTCTACCTGCTGGCGTGGGTCCTCACCCCTGGTAGCTGGCCGCCGTCGGCGGCTGGTTTTAGATGCCCGACCTGATGTTACGTTTGTAATCTGAAACTAGCAATTGTTTTCCGATAATATGTAGAGACTGCTCGCGGACGACACCGAGGAACGGCGTGACCTGATCATGTCTTTCGCTGCCGGTTCTGGTTCCGGCTGACCTGCGACGTAATTGCCGGTGCGGCCAGAGTCGGCGCATTGTGGCCGCACGGACAAACCACCGCAGCAGGTCTTGGAGGGTCATGCTTGCCCACGGTGGTGCCGTCATCCCAGGTCGGGAACAGCGCGACCCCGAGATCGGCGGCGAGCGCCTCGATCCGGGACTGCCCGGCGGTCACCCACCGGCTGCCGTGGTCGATGAAGCCGCCGTCCGGCAAGTGCTCGGTGCAGGTCCGGCCACCTACCCGCTCGCTTGCCTCGATGACCAGCGTGTCGACGTCGGCCTCGGCGGCGCCGTGGCCGCCCGCAACCCAGCCAGCCCGGCGCCCACAACGACCACCTCACAGCTGCGCTCCCGGCTGATCGTGCCTCACTTGTCCGCACCTGGCCTTGTCACATCGCATCACCACGCCCGCGTCCGCCACTGCCAGGCCGCCCTGGGCGGCGCCGGGCACCGGCTGACCGACCGTCGCCGGCTGCCGGAGCAGGCGTGATGCCTTCGACGAAGGTCCGAACGATCCGCTCGCCCAGCGCCCGTGCGCGGACGGGGCCGTACGCCACGCGCAGGCTGTCGTGGTCGCGAAAGATGGCACCGAGGATCTGCGCCGCAGCCAAGGGATCGGCTCCAGGGCGCAACAGCTCGCGGGCCGCCAGGGAATCGAAGTAGCCGAGCAACACCGTCGCGAGATAGGGAATCGCCACCGCACCGATCCTGAAGTGCATGTCCGTGGTCGCGCGTTGCCCCGGTAGGGAGTAGCCCATCGCGGTGCTGGCGATCTGGTGCTTGGACCACACACTCAGGATCACGGCGTTAAGGTCGCCTTTTCTCATGGCCCGCGCGGCGATGGCCACGATGTGGCTGGCGGCACCGGCACAGTCGCCCGCGGCCGCGGGGCAGGCTGCCAGGAGCGAGCTCGGCGAGCTCGGCGCTGCGCCAGCCGCCCGCTGGCCATCCGCGAACGCGGCCGGGATCAGCGCCAAGAGCACGAGGCAACAGGCCACGAAGAGGGAAAGCCAACCCGGCAGGCGCTTCGGCGTACGCATTTCGCGCCTCCATGCCCGGACGGTTCCCGCAGCGCCGCCGCGGCTCTGCGGGCAGGCCGAATCACCACGAACATCCCATAGTCGGTCAGTGCTGACGGGTGATAATCGAGCCTGCGTCGGCCGTCAAGGGCGTCGTCCGTACGGCTTCGGGCGGCGACCTCTGGGCTCCGCGCGGATGCGCGCGTCGCCGGTCTCGGCTGCGGCTACGACGCGTCCGCCGCGCCGATGGCACGCGCACCAGAGCTCGACTTCGTCGGGTGGTGGAGCCGTAGGCCGGCGCGGCTCGCCGCGATGCCGGATAAGCGACCTTCCATCAGGTGGCCGAGACGCCCTTCAATATCGTCTACAAAACCCGGCCATAGGAACCCAGCGGGACAGTGTCGCACCGCGGCAGCCGTTTTGGATAAATGATCGTAACGGCTGCCGCGCGCTGTCACTATGCCAAGGCGGCGGCCACACGCGTCACCCGAACAATTGCGTATGCGCCCGTGCCCACCGCCTGCGGCCTCTGGTCAGGCGAGGACGGCGCGCACCTGGGCGGCGATCTCGATGTCCTCCCGCGCCGCGATGACGAAGGTCCTGACCGGGGCGCCAGGCTGCCCGATCTCCCAGTCCCCGGCACCGGGGCTCCCGTCCCGCCCGGCCTGCCGGCCCGGGGGACCGGCGGTGTTGCCGGGAGGGGCGGTGTTGCCGCGAGGGCCGGTGTTGCGGGCAGGAGCCAGCTGGACTCCGAGGAAGCCCAGCCCGGCCGCGGCCTGCTCCCGCACTTGTGGCGAGTTTTCGCCGACGCCGCCGGTGAATGCCAACACGTCGAGCCCGGCGGCGGCGGCGGCCATGGCGGCGATGCCTGCCCGGAGCCGGTGGGTGTAGACGTCGAGTGCGAGCCGCGCGTCTTCTTGGCCCGCGCCCGCGCGCTGCGTTACCAGGCGCATGTCCGCGGTTCCGGCCAGGCCGAGCAGTCCTGAACGGTGCTCCAGGGTGGCGGCGAGCTCTCCGGCCGGCGTGCCGACGTGTTCCTCCAGCCACAGCACCAGGGCAGGGTCGACCGTGCCGGAGCGGGTGGCCATGACCAGGCCCTCCAGCGGGGTGAAGCCCATTGTGGTGTCCACCGACACCCCGCCGCGGATGGCGGCGAGTGAGGCGCCGCCGCCGAGGTGGCAGGTGATGATCCGCAGCCCGGCAAGCTCGCGGCCGGCCAGCTCGGCGGCGCGGCGCGAGCAGTAAGCATGGGACAGCCCGTGGAATCCGTACCGGCGCAGGGGCCACCGGGTGCGCCATTCGCGCGGGAGCGCGTAGGTGGCAGCAGCGGGCGGGATGGTGGCGTGGAAGGCCGTGTCGAAGCATGCCACGCCGGGCAGGCCGGGGAGCACTGACCGGACGGCGTCCAGCGCGGCCAGCGACTTGGGCTGGTGCAGCGGCGCCAGGTCAGTGAGCGCTTCCAGCCGTTCCCGCACGTCCTGGTCGATCAGGACCGGCGCGGTGAAGGAGGTACCGCCGTGCACGATGCGGTAGCCGACCGCCTGCATGCTGCCGAAGGACGCGAGCGTTGCCTCGATAGCGGCGGTGTCGGCCGCCCCGCGCGGTGCGGGTAGATCGGCCGTTTCGGCTACCTGGTCGGAGTCGCCGAGGACCCGCAGCTTGAGGCTGCTGGATCCGGCGTTGACCACGAGGATGCGCATCGGGGCTCCTGGCAGTGCTGCACTCGGCCGGTGGCCGTTAGCCGGGCCACGCCCAGTTGCGGATCTCTGGTGCGTCCTGGCCCTCGCGGCGGGTGTAGGCGCGGCATTCGAGGCGGCGGTCGGTCATGAGCTGGCGGATGTGCCCGGCGCTGGAGGCGAGCCCGGGTACCCGGTCGATCACGTCGATGACCAGGTGGAACCGGTCGAGGTCGTTGAGCATGACCATGTCGAATGGCGTCGTAGTGGTGCCTTCTTCTTTATACCCGCGGACGTGGAGGTGGTCGTGGCCGTGCCGCCGGTAGGTGAGCCGGTGGATGAGCGACGGATAGCCATGGTAGGCGAAAATGACAGGCCGGCCGACGGTGAACAGCGCGTCGTACTCGGCGTCGCTCATGCCGTGCGGGTGCTCGGCCTCCGGCTGCAGGCGCATCAGGTCAACCACGTTGACGACCCGGACCTTCAGGTCGGGCAGGTGCTGGCGGATCAGGTCCACGGCGGCGAGGGTTTCCAGGGTGGGGACGTCGCCGCAGCAGGCCATGACGACATCTGGCTCGCTCGGCTGGTCATTGCTCGCCCACTCCCAGATCCCGGCTCCCCGGGTGCAGTGGATGACCGCGTCGTCCATCGGCAGCCAAGCCGGCTGCGGCTGCTTGCCCGCGACGATGACGTTCACGTAGTGCCGACTGCGCAGGCAGTGGTCGGCTACCGACAGCAGGGTGTTCGCGTCCGGGGGCAGGTAGACGCGGATGATCTGTGCTTTCTTGTTCACGACGTGGTCGATGAACCCGGGATCCTGGTGGGAGAACCCGTTCTGGTCTTGCCGCCAGACCAGGCTGGACAGCAGGTAGTTCAGTGATGCGATGGGCCGCCGCCAGCCGATGCCGGCGCTGGCCTTTAGCCATTTCGCGTGCTGGTTGAACATCGAGTCGACGATGTGGATGAACGCCTCGTAGCAGTTGAACACGCCGTGGCGGCCGGTCAGCAGGTAGCCTTCCAGCCATCCCTCGCACAGATGCTCCGACAGCACCTCCATGACCCGGCCGTCGGGGTCGAGGTGGTCATCGAGCGGCAATATCTGCGAGTCGAAGGCACGGTCGGTGACCTCGAACACGGCACCCAGCCGGTTCGAGGCTGTCTCATCTGGGCCGAACAGGCGGAACGTCGCCGGGTTGCGGGCGATCACGTCGCGCAGCCAGGTGCCGAGCACGCGGGTGGGCTCTGCCACGTCGGCGCCGGGCGTGCTCACCTCGACCCTGTAGTCACGGAAGTCAGGCAGGTTGAGATCACGCAGCAGCAGGCCCCCGTTGGCGTGGGGGTTCGCGCTCATCCTCCGGTAGCTGCGCGGGGCGAGGTCGGCCAGCTCGTCCGCTAGCGCGCCGCCGGAGCCGAACAGCTCTTCGGGCCGGTAGGAGCGCAGCCACGCTTCCAGGGCGGCGAGGTGCTCGGGGTTCTCGCGCACGCCGCCGATTGGCACCTGGTGGGCCCGGAAAGTCCCTTCCACCGGAAGGCCGTCCACGGTCTTCGGCCCGGTCCAGCCCTTCGGCGTGGCGAGGACGATCATCGGCCAGCGGGGCCGGGTGGGATCTCCTTGCTCCCTGGCCCGCTTCTGGATGGCATGGATCTCTTGCACGACCGCATCCAGGGTTGCTGCCAGCTGCTGGTGCACCAGCGCCGGGTCGTCGCCGGCCACCATGTGGACCCGGTATCCGTAGCCTTCCAGCAGCGCGGTGAGCTCATCGCCGGGAACGCGGGCCAGGACCGTCGGGTTCGCGATCTTGTAACCGTTGAGGTGCAGGATCGGCAGGACGGCGCCGTCGCGTGCCGGGTTAAGGAACTTGCTGGAGTGCCAGCTGGCCGCCAGCGGACCTGTTTCGGCCTCGCCGTCCCCGATCACGCAGGCCGCGATCAGATCGGGGTTGTCGAATACCGCGCCGTGGGCGTGCGCCAGCGAGTAGCCCAGCTCACCGCCCTCGTGGATCGAGCCGGGGGTCTCCGGTGCGGTATGGCTCGGGATCCCGCCGGGGAAGGAGAACTGCCGCAGCAGCCGGGCCATGCCTACGGTGTCCCTGGTGATGTTCGGGTACAGCTCGGTGTAGGTGCCCTCGAGATAGGCGTTGGCGACCAGCCCGGGCCCGCCGTGGCCGGGGCCGGTCACGTAGATGACGTTCAGGTCCCAATTGCGGATCACCCGATTGAGGTGGGCGTAGATGAGGTTCAGGCCGGGCGTGGTTCCCCAGTGCCCGAGCAGCCGGGGCTTGATGTGCTCGGGCCCCAGCCGCTCGCGCAGCAGGGGGTTGGCCATCAGGTAGATCTGCCCTGCGGACAGGTAGTTGGCGGCCCGCCAGTAGGCGTCGATGAGCCGCAGCTCGTCAGGGCCGAGCGGCTCCTGCGCGCATGTGTTTGCATAGGCCGCGGCCGCCGGCGCGACGCCGACCGCAGTGCCCGCGTTCTCCTGCATGATCTCAGGCTAATTCACCGGCCAGGAACACCCGGAACGCAACTGGGAAATGGCACCGGGACGGTGCGCGACATCACGCGGACACGTCCGCGGGCCGCCGACGTGTCCGCGGGCGGTCGGCCACCGGGGCACGCCGCTGCGGCGTGCCGGCCACCTGCGGCTTCTCCTGCGGCGGCGGGCACGTTACCGCTGTGCAGGGGTACGACGGGTCTACGGGCAGACAGCTTGCGCGGGTCCGGCCCATTCGTCGCCGTTGAGCTTGCGCGGCAGGCGTGCAGGCCCGCGCGGTCGAGCGTGAGGCTAAGCCGGGTGACCAGGTCCGCGCCACCGCGCTGTAGCCGGGATGCGAGCTTGACCCCGCGGACAACGAGCAGCACGAGGAAGATCAGGAGCCGTAGTGGGTCCTTGACTATTGCCTGGGCATCGAGGGTCATACCAGATGCCACGAAGAAGACGGGGATGAAGAAGCCATAGCCCACGGCGTCGAGCTTTTCCTCGAGGGGGACGACCGTCTGCGTTAGGGATATTGCCGACCGGATCTTAACGGCTGCGCGCACCGTCACCCGCCACCTGACGCCGCCCGCCTGCTCCAGAACCCTGCGAAGAACGCGTCGCCCCGTTATGAGCGCTGCGGGCTGGGTTGCTTCTCGGCGTTTGTGGTGCGGTTCGCACGGGCCTAGGTCACGGGCGGTCGACCTCGATATCCGGCCCCGCGGCAGCGGCGATCGTCTGGAGACCGCGCTCATCGGAGCTGACTACCAGGTCGTGCCTGCGCTCGGCTCCAAACTGGCTGACGGCACCTAGGCCAGCCCGAGATGGTGAATTCCTTCCGCGCCGTGGCCGCGGTGCGAGGCAGGCTGCGGGTGACGTGGCGGCGACCTCAGCTTACTGTCGTTATGTGATAGTCGCGGCGACGCTAGCCGCCGTGGTCCTGCTTACCGCCGTCGCCGGGCTGGCCTGGACCGCGCGCCTGATCCACGTCGGCAATCTGGACGCGCTGGCCCTGGCGGGCAAAGTCGCCACCCCCGATCCCGTCTCTGCGCTCGACTGGCCAGAGCTTCATGTGCGGGCAATCATCCCCCAGCCAGATGAACGGCCCATGGTCCTCCTGATCGTCGACTGGCCCGCCCACCCACAGCGGGCAGCCACGCTGCTCGTGGCACTCGACAGCGGCGATCACCGATCAGTGCCCCTGCTCTCGCAGTGGTGCGCCACCCAGGCGTCGGTCTCGCCGACCCGGCAAGGGGGAGCGGACCTGGAGCTTCGGCGGCGCCAGAGCCTGGAGCGGGTACATGCGGTACTGGTCGCGGAGGACCTTGCCCCGTGACAGCGATGCGCAGCTGCCACGAGCCGGCGGTACGCGCCCGGCACCTGTCGGTGCGCCAGGTCACTGGCCTCGTGCACCGCTATACCCATGGTCGTCAGTGGGGGTTCCTCGGCGAGCCGTCGGTGAACGTGCTCGACCTCAACCTCGCGCTGGACCGGCTAACACGAGCGGCTGGGGATGGGTACAGCTGCTGTTCATCGCCGTGGTAACCGCCGTGACCGCGCCCCTGCTCGGCCGCTATCTAGCGGCAACGTTCCGAGGCGGCCGAGCACCGGGGGACCGCGTGTTCCTCCCGGTCGAGCGCCTCGTATACCGGGTTCTAGGCATCGACCCCGAAAGCAGCTGGACCTGGCGGGGTTACGCACTCGCGGTGCTGGCATTCGGGCTCGTCTCTACCCTCTTGCTGTACCTCATTCTGCGGTTGCAAGGCTCGCTACCGTTGGACCCGACCCACGCCCCTGGAATGCCACCGCTGCTGGCCTTCAACACCGCTATCAGCTTTATCACCGGCACCAACTGGCAGGCATACTCGGGTGAGACCCAGGCCAGCTACCTCGCGCAGATGGCCGGGCTGGTGGTCGCGCAGTTCACCGCGGCTGCCATCGGGCTGTCGGTGGCACTGGCCGTCATCCGCGGCATCTCGGGACGTGCTCGCACGATCGGCAACTTCTGGGTGGATCTCACCCGGAGCCTGGTGCGCGTCTTCGTCCCCCTCTCGGTCCTCGGCGCGCTGGTGCTGGTGGGCCAGGGAGCGGTCCAGAATTTCAGCGGCTTTCGCACTGCTACCACGCTCACGGGCGCGACCCAGCAGGTTCCCGGCGGGCCGGTCGCCTCGATGGAGGTCATCAAGCTGCTCGGCACGAACGGCGGCAGCTTCTACGGCGCAGGAGGCGCGCATCCGTTCGAGAATCCCACCGGATTCACCAACATGTTCGACCTGCTGCTGGTCATCGTGCTCCCGTTCGCCACAGTCCTCATGTTCGGCCCGCTCGTCGGCAAGCCGCGGCAGGGATACGCCATGGCGGCGGTCATGGCCATCCTCTTCCTCGGCCATACCGTGGTCTCGATGGAGGCCGAGGCGCACGGCAACCATCTGCTGCCGGCGACTGTGTCCCAGGTGGCGAGCAGCGACAACCCCGGCGGCACCTTGGAGGGGAAGGAGACCCGGTTCGGCCCGGACGGGTCCGCGCTCATGACCGTCGGGACCATGGGAACGACAGCCGGCGCCACCGATTCGGCCGTCGACAGCTACACCCCGGTCGGGGGCGCGGGAGCTTTCGTCGGCATTCTGCTCGGCGAGGTCAGCCCCGGTGATTCTCGTGTTCGCGCTGCTAGCTGTCTTCGTTGCCGGGCTGATGGTCGGCCGCACCCCGGAATTCCTGGGCAAGAAGGTCCGCGCACCGCAGATGAAGCTCGTCGTCGCCTACGCGCTGACAATCCCGGTCGTGGTCCTGGTGTTCGGGAGCACGTCCCTCGTGCTCGGGGCCGGCACCCGGTCGATTCTCAACCCCGGCATGCACGGCCTGACGGAGGTCACCTACGCATTCGCCTCCGTGGCACAGAACAATGGGTCCGCGTTTGCTGGGCTGTCGGCCAACACGCCGTGGTACGACAGCACGCTCGGCTTGGTCATGCTGGTCGGGCGTTTCGTACCGATAGTGCTGGCCCTCGCAATCGCCGGCTCACTCGCCGGCGCGCGTGTCCACGCGCGCACCAGGGCCACACTCAACACCTCCGGGCCGACGTTCGTCGTGTTCCTGCTCGGGGTGATCGTGATCGTCGGCGGCCTGATCTACTTTCCGATGCTCATATTGGGCCCGATCGGCGAGCACATCGTCGGATGAAGATCAGTGCCCCGACGTGCCATGCCCGTCGACTCTGCAGAATCAAGGCTCAACAGCCTGCCCGGTGACCTGGCCAGGCCGAGCCGGACCGGCGTGTGGCCGGGTGATGGGCGCCGTCATATTCCGCGGCCGGCGACAGTCCGAGACTGAGGAGGCCGCTCGCAGCTCGGAGGCTTGTGGTGCGATGCTGTCGGTCATGACACAGCAGGCCGGTAGCACGAGAACGCTCGGCGACACCGACTTTGCGGTTCCGATCAACGATCGCTACTTCGAGGATTACACACCTGGCGCGGTGTACGAATACGGCCACATCGCGGTGACTGAGGCGGAGATCCTTGAATTCGCGGGGCGGTTCGATCCGCAGCCGATCCACACCGATCCCGGCTTCGCCGCCACTGGCCCCTTCGGTGGTCTCATCGCCAGTGGCTGGCATTCCGCGGGCATCCTCATGCGCATGTTCGCCGACCATTACTTGTCGCGGGTGGCCAGCCTCGCGTCCCCTGGCGTTGATGAGTTGCGCTGGTCGGCGCCGGTGCGGCCGGGCGACGCGCTGCGGTTGCAGACGACCATCGTCGAAGCGCGGCGGTCGCGTTCGAAATCCGATCGCGGTCTCGTCCGCACCAAAGCCAAGCTGATCAACCAAGATGATCAGACCGTGCTGCACCTGCTGGCTATGAACATCCTCGGCTGCCGTGACGCCGGCCACAGCTGACACAGACGTCGGGCAATTGCCACGGCCGGGCTGTCCGGACTTCCGAAGATCACAGGCACACAAGGGCTTGATCGAGAGCGTCTGCCCTGGTCATGGGCCGGTAGGCTTGCGCTGACCGCCAATTGCCGTAGCACAGCACACGGTATCCGGCGTGTCGCTCACGCTGGGCTGCCGCGATGGCTTGGCTCGTAGGCGTGTAGCTGCGTGAGACGCGGCGGGTCAACAAGGACGGCAGCGTCGTGCGTGGTATCTGCAGCTGGCGTACGACGAGCGGCACCCGCGTACCGGCGGCCCGGTCGCCAAGGTGATCCACAACTTCGGCCGCGCCGACGAGGTCCGGCCGGAAGGCGCTGGCCTGGCTGGTCGCCGATCTACCAGCGAGCCCGCCGAAGCGGGGGCCCGCACGTTCGGGCACTCCAAGCACCACCGCGGCGACCTGCCGCAGGTGCGCCGCGGTGACCGGCACCGTGGAGCGGCACCGGGCCTGGCGCGGCAGGTCACGCGCCCGGGCTGCTCCTGATCTCGAGCAGCTCGATCGTGACTCCAGCATCGAAGGGCGAGAGGGCGCCGCATGACGGGCAGACCACCAGGTGGCCGGCCACGTCGTCGGGAGAAACCGGCCACGCCGCCCCGCACAGCGCGCACTCGCGGCGGTCGGCAAGCTCCTCGACGAGCAGGCGCGATCCGCTGAGCGGCGTGTCCTCCGTCAGCATCTGGTAGGCCTGCCGCAGCGCCTCCGGCGAGAACACCGGGCTCGCCCGCACGCGGACCTCGGCTATGCCCGCCGCGAGGCTTGGATCGCGGGTCAGCCGCGCTACGAGCGCGCTGACCGCGTGGTAGTCGTGCAACGTGTTCCTCCTGGTCCGTGGGGCACGGTGTCGTCCGGTGGCCGGTGTCGGGCGCTGTCCGGCGGCTGGTGTCGGGCGCTGTCCGGCGGGTGGTGTGGGGAGTCCTGCGAGGCCCACCGCTGGACCTGTTCCAGGACGCGCCGTGCGAGCGGCGCTACCGCGGCGGCCACGGGTTCGCTCAGCGGCGCGCCGAATATCAGCGGGCCTGCGACCTCGACGGCGAGCACTCGCGTCTGGTCGGGAAAGCCCAGGCCGAGCCGCCTGGCGACCGCGGCCAGCTCGGGTATGCCGGCCTGGTGCAGGCTGGGTGCTGTCGCCGGTCCCAACTCGGCGAGCCCGGCCTCGATGATCGTGCCCGCGGGGCTGCGGCCGGTGCGGATCGCGTCGAGGACAACCGCGCGGTCATATCCGGCGAATACCTCGAGCAGCGCCAGGCCCGAGGCGGCGCTCTCCACGATGTCGGCGCCCCCGGCCGGCTCGCCGCCCAGCGCCCGCACCGCGAGCACGCCGACGGCGTCGTCTCCCGCGTACTCGTTGCCCAGGCCGAGGACGAGCGTTCGCATGGTCAGTCCCGCCGGATTTCTTGTAGGAGGGTGCCGTGGGCGTTTTTGATTTGGGCGATGAGTGGCATGTGGCCGGGGAGGGTGTGGGTGGCGCAGCCGAAGCAGGGGTCGTAGGCGCGGAATGCCATTTCGGCCTGGTTC
>DATIYI010000433.1:0-3048 GCA_035517695.1 Streptosporangiaceae bacterium | reverse complement strand
TCGGCTAGCCAATGTCTCAGTCGTCGCCGCCGCTATCGGATCGTCTACGGCAACTATGCCTCTTTATGTGCCAAACCGTCAATCAGGCTGGATGAGCCTTCACCCTAGACGCGATAGCTTTGCTCGCAATGAGGATTTTACTTCTCGCGATGTAGAAGTGATTAAACTCGACGATCTCCTCAAGGAGAAAAAGCTGGAGCACGTCGACTTTCTGAAGATGGACCTCGAAGGGCATGAACTCTTCGCGCTGAGAGGGGCAGGTGCATTCCTGGAGAAGGGCAGAATCTCCGCCCTCTCGTTTGAATTCGGATCGGCAAATATCAACAGCCGGACATTCTTCCGTGACTTCTGGGACCTTCTGGTGCCTCTCGGCTATAGCATCGCTCGTATCGCCCCCCGTGGGAGAATCATCAGGATTCGCGGTTACGACGAGACCCTTGAGTTCTTCCGCGGCGCTACGAACTACATCGCGACTCTCGCTGCGTAGGCGTATTCTGGCCAATAGGTGCAAAGACATCCATCCGAAGGCAATCGCAGGCGAGAATTCCCACATTCGGCTGTGGCCGGCGCTTAGCCTCGATGATTCATCCGGGTGATCTTGCCGCGGTGGGAGCGTTGTCCGCAGGCGTCGTGTAGCCCCCGGCGCGCTCCGGTGATCTTGATTTTAGGGTCCGGGTATGACAACGGCCCGGCTGTCGGGCCGGTTGCCGGGGGGTCCACAGGCCCCTGGGAGTCGGGTGCTTCTCGCGGTCGCCGGGACAGGGCACGGTTGGTGCTGGTCAGGGACCGCTGGCCAGGGCGCAGATCCGCTCCCAGGCCCGCGCGATATCAGGCGCCCACGGCCAGGAGGCCTGGATTTTCAGCTGCCGGCGCCTCGCGCCGCGCACCAGCCGCCCGGCCGCGTGCAAGATCTTGTAGCGCAGCGTCTTCGGCTCGGCCTTGGCGAGCTTGCCGTCCAGCGCGAGCAGCCGCAGCCAGGCCAGCAGCGTGGCGGCGATCAGCGCCGCGGCGAACCAGGCCTTGTTCATCGCCATCGCCTCGGACGGGAACCGACCGATCCCGGTGTCCTTGCCGGTGCGGATCCCGTCTTCAACCCGGGCGTGCACCCTGTGCGCGGCGTCGATGTAGGCCTGGTTGCCGCGCCAGCCCCGGGTGGCCTTCGGCAGGTTGGTGACCCACAGGCTGTAGCGGTAGCCGTCCTCGATCTCGAACAGCGTCAGCTGCGCGCCCGGGTGCGGCCGCTCCCGGCGGGCGAAGATCCGCATCGAGGCAGGCCAGGCGGCCAGCTGGTCCCCGCCCGGGCCCTCGCGCAGCAGCGATGTCAGCTCGGTGACGTGCGCTTCCTCAACCCAGCAGGCCCGGTGCGCGCACTGGCTGTCCGCGCAGGCGCCCTCGGCGCGGCGCTCGCGGATCTGCCCGCGCCCGTCGACGGCGATCTGCCACGCCTCCTGGGGCACCTGCGCGAGCGCGTTCTTCTCCCGCTTGCCCAGCTCCCATCCCACCGAGTAAATGACCTGGTAACCGGGCCGGGCGGCGAGCTTGTCCAGGCGGGTGACCAGGCCGTGGCTCGCGCCGGCCCCGTCGACCGTCACCATCAGCTTGCGCCGGAAGGCTGGCGGCAGCGCCTCGATCGCCGCATCGAGGACCGTGACGTGGTCGGCGGCGGTGCTGGACCCCGCGCTGCCAGGACGCAGCACCCCGGCCAGCGGCTCGCCGGTGTTGTCGCAGTAGCACAGCAGCGGATGCAGGCCAAAGCCCTTGAAGTTCGGCTCCGCGCCCTCCTTGTCCGAATGGCAGGGCACGACGGACGCGTCCAGCCGCAAGCACGTCACCCCCTCCAGCGCCTTGTCCGCGATCCGCACCCCCGGCAGCGCGCCGTGCCGGGCGACGGCCTGCGCCCAGGCGGTGCGGCGGGCGGAGTTCACCGCCGCGGTGACCCCGCCCAGCGCGCGTTCCCCGCCCGCGGCGATCTCGCTCAGCGCCCGCCACGCCGTCGGCACCGACGCGACCAGCCCGAACAGCTCATGCTGGTCCCCGATCACCCGGAAGTCGCTGATCGCCTCGCCGCCGTCGGCGATCGCGCAGGCCAGGTCGGCCAGCACCCGGCCCCGGTCATGAACCAGCAGCCGTGCCGAGGCCAGCGCCCTCGACAGGCCCTTCGTCAGCCCCACGTTGTCAGCCAGCGCCCGCACCAGCGCGACCCCCGCGTGCGACACGACCCCGGTACCGTCGCCGGTGACTTTCAGGCCCTTCATCCAGCCGGTAGCATTCACCTCACAAGTGCTCCTCGACCTGGGTGATTTAAGGATCTTTGCAACCCTTATCCTCCCAGTTCAGGAGCACTTTTCATGACTGCCACGCCGGTCAGCGGCTGTGCCGGGATGAATTCTCAGGGCTCAACATCCCCATACCGCTTCCGCAGCCCTTGGACCCGGATCGCAACCCCACCCTCCTTGCCCGGCATGGCCGAGCCGCGCACGCGCGAGTCCTGGGTCCCCCGCGCCGTCACGGCGTCCACCTCGATCAGCCTCCACAGGGTTTGTCTGACCTGAGAAGTGTGCTCTGCCACTTACCGGCCTCAGCACCCCCGAATGTCACCTGATCGATAGTTCCTCGGGGAGCGCTGAATGGAATGTTTCACGCGCAACGGGCGCCGAAGGCCCGCGACGACTGAACTGAGCCAGGGCCCGGCGTCCGCCGCGCGGCTTCGGGGGTGACGCCCCCAAGGCGGGCGGATCCGGTTGTTCGACGCCGGCGACGGGGGTGCTTTCGGCGGCGGCGATGCCGATCGCGCCGGGGTGACCGGCACTGCCAGGGACGCGGCCGGGGCTCCGGTACTGGTCTTGTTCACCTCCGGCACCACCGGGCGGCCGAAAGGCGCCACGTTCACCAACGAGCACCTGGTGTTCAACGTTCAACGCGCTCAAGGTGATCACCGAGGTCCCGGGCCCGGACGGCCGCGACGTCGAGAAGCGCGAGCGCGGGGAAATCTGGATCTGCGGCCCGAAGCGTGACCAGCGGTTACTGCAACAACCCGCAGGCCACCCG
>DATIYI010000432.1:0-10715 GCA_035517695.1 Streptosporangiaceae bacterium | reverse complement strand
CAAGGTCATCTTGCTGTCGTGCTTGTTTCGGACAATCCGTATGCGCTGGATCGCCCGCTGGCCCGCGGCACGCGCCCGGCGCTCGACACCGGCCAGCTTGGGATCCTCGTTCTCGAAGCGCCGGGCGATCGCCCGCACCCTTCCGGGGCGAGCCTGGAACGCGCTGTATCTGCAGGTGAGTGCCCCAATACCGGTGCACGCCGGGGTCGATGGCGAGGCGGTCGATCAAAGCCCGCCGCTGCGCTTGCTATGCGGCCTGCGGCGCTGCGGGCCGGGATCTCCTCCCGGCATCCGGGCGCCTCGCCATCAGCGCGGTTCCCTCCTCGAAGGCCATCACGACACAGCGCGGCACCGGCCGGCACAACCCACGGCCCGCAGCCCCGCCAAACAGGGGCTTTCGGCCCTAGAGGGTCGTGGTGGCTCTGCTCTACTAATTGTGACCGTGCTCAATTGCCCATCACCTTCGGAGGAGATCATGCCCACGGTTTCGGAATCGCTGGCCAAGCTGTCGGCATCCATGACCGAGCTGTCGCAGAGGGCGAAGGAGGCCGAGGACCACACGGCCGCCGCTCGTAACGAGAGCCGCGAGCAGCTCGAGGCTCGTGTCGCCGAGGCCAGGGCCACGGCTCAGCGGCGACGCGAGCAGATGAAGGCGCGTGGCGCCAAGGTGACGGACGAGCTGGCCTCGGTTTGGGCCAGCCTTTGTGCCCACGTGCAGGAGCAATTCGAGAAGATACGGGCCAAGCTCGAGGAGCAGCGAGACGACCTTGACGCAAAGGTTGCTGAGCGGCGGGCTGAGCGGGCCGAGGCCAACGCCGCCGATGCGGTCGACTTCGCCAGCTATGCCATCGACGAAGCCGAGGCGGCGGTCCTCGAGGCTGCCGACGCTCGGGCGATCGCGGATACGGTACACCCGAGCACGCCGTCGCAGGGTAAGGAGTGACGTCCCTGGTCGTCGTCAGCTCAGCAGGCGGGCGCTGTTCCAGACGACGAAGGCCGACGACAGGGCCATCGCCGCGTCGGCGATCCTCGGGTTGAGGAACCCGGGGCGGCCAGCGGGATGGCGGCCAGGTTGTAGCCGAACGCCCAGAAAGATTCCGCCGGATCGTGGCGAACGTGCCCCGGGCGAGCTTGATGGCGTCCGCGACGACATCCAGGTCGTCTGTGAGCAGGATCACGTCTGCCGCGCAGATCGCGACGTCGGTGCCCGAACCGAGGGCCAGCCCGAGGTCGGCGGCGGCCAGGGCGGGAGCGTCGTTGACGCCGTCCCCTACCATGGCCACCGACCGGCCGTGGGCTTGCAGGCTGGCGACGACGGCGGCCTTGTCCGCGGGTAGGGCCCCCGCGATGACCTCGTCGATCCCGGCTGCGGCTGCCACGGCCCGGGCGGTGGCCTCGTTGTCCCCGGTCAGCAGCACCGGATGCAGCCCGAGCCGGAGCAGCCGACAGGTCGCGAGAAGAAGTGTCCTTCGGGTCGATGCCCGGTGACGCAGCACCGCCAGGGGTAGGGCGCGAGTCCCGGCCGTGATGCCGGCGCAGCCAGTCCCATCGGCGACGCGCTGGACGTAGCCGCGGCTGTGCCTGCACGCGAGCGTGCGGTGCTCTGCGACCCGGTGCTACTGCTATAGAGCATCGAACGGGCAGTTGGCCTCTGAGGAACCCGATCGCAAGGCCTTCTGTGGCAGGTTGTCGTATCGGCGGGATGCCGTTCGTGGTGGGCGTAGAAGGCGGTCATCGGGACCGCCCGGAACTGAGGAGAAGCGGGATGACGCACTACTTGTTGACTGTGCACGTACTGTGCACGGCCCCGCCGAGATGGGCGAGTACGGCAACTACGGCTCCAAGGAGGACATGGAGGAGGCGTTCGCCGCGACTGGCGCCTTCAATGACAAGCTTCACGCCGACGGCTACTGGGTCTTCGCCGGTGGGCTTCAGTCGGCATCGACCGCGACCGTCGTCGACGGCCAGGGTGAGACGCCGGTGATGACCGACGGCCCCTACCTCGAGACCAAGGAGGTCATCGACGGTTTCTGGGTCATCGACGCGCCCGGCCTCGACGTGGCGCTCAAGCTCGCGGCCGAGGGATCCAAGGCGTACCGGGGCAAGGTCGAGGTCCGTCCGTTCGACGGCCTCGCCTGAGCCTGCCCGAACGTCGACCGATCGATGCAACGCGGAACCGCGGCCGTCGAGCGGGTCTTCCGCGAGGAGTACGGCCGCCTGATCGCTCGGCGCCGGGCAGCCGGCCTGCCTGATCGGTGACTCCGGCACCGGCAAAACCCACCTGCGACCCGGGGCCCTTGGTGATCTTCGTCTGGTGCCTGACCGTAGCGAAGGTGGACTCGGGTTGGTCGTTCGCGGGTGCACCCAGCGCCCGCACGGGTGATCGTAGAAGGCCTCGTCGGTGATCTTCGCGGCGGCCTTGGGGCGCTTGGTGCCGTAAGCGGCGAGCCGCCAGTACCTCGATGACCTCGCCCAGGTACCGGTACGTCCTGGACTGCGGCAGCCCCAACCCGGCGCCCATCCGCGGGATGTCGCCCTTTCATCCGATGTCTTCCTTTTTATCCACTTTATTCGCGTGTCTGCCTTGACGTCCCGCTCTGCTCTGTTTCCCGCCCCAACCTTGGCGAGAACCTCACCGCGCCACCGCCCCGAGGTATCAATCCGGTTGCTCGCCACTCTGTAAGGTGATACACATTTGCCAGGCATGGGGAGGGCCGGAGGATCTATGTCGGATGTGCCGTTCCGTTTGGATATCGTCGAGACCGGCAATCAGTGGGTCATTACCTGCACGTGTCCCCAAGGCAAGGCGGTAAGCCGGATTTCCGCTCCCTTTACCCCCGAGGTGCTGCGCGGGATGCTCTTCGACATCGAAAAAGCGCTGATCAGGTCTTATAGCCCGCTGACCACAAGGCGTGCAGCGCCGATCGAGCAGAGCGTCCGGGCGTTCGGGGAGACCCTGTCAGATGCGGTCCTGGCCGGAGACGTGGGCAGGCTTTTCGACAGGTGCCGCCACGATGCACGCGAGCGGCAGACGTCACTTCGGGTGCTGCTCGACACAGTTGGTCCTAATGTCTCAGCGATCCCGTGGGAATTTACCGTCGACCCCGACGCGCGTGACGACTACCTGGCGTTGCGCGTTCCCGTTGTCCGCGCACCGCATCTCATTGGCCGGGTGCCCTCCGCGCCCATTGCACTACCTCTACGTATCCTCGGGGTCAGCGCGCGGCCGGTCGACCTGCCCGCACTCGACGCGGAGCGTGAACGTGAAGACATTTCCAAAGCATTCTGGCAACGCCTGACACCAGGCGACGTCCACATCGAATGGCTGCCCGAAGATCGCTGGACCGACCTCGCCGAAGCCATACGATCGCACCCGTGGCATGTGCTGCACATCATGAGCCATGGCGGGTTTGACGCCGAGACCTGCAGCGGATACGTGCAACTGTCGGCCGACGACGGCACGGCGCGCCCCATATCTGCAGTGGACCTGGCCAGGTTGATCTCTGAGAACCCCAGCCTGCGCCTCATCGTGCTTAACGCGTGCGAATCGGCATTCCCCGGCGCGGAAGGTGTATTCACCAGTACGGCGGCGAAACTGGTGCGCGAAGGAGTGCCCGCCGTAGTTGCCATGCAGTACGAGATCACCGACGCTGCCGCCCTGGCTTTCGCGTCGTCTTTCTATGGTCAGATCGCTCGGGGCAAACCCGTCGATCGCGCAATGACGCGGGCGCGTGAAGCGGTGAAGATGGCCAATGGCAGCCTTGAGTGGGCGACGCCGGTCCTCTTTCTCTCCTCGGAACAAACCCAGATTTTTGAGTTCCCTGCTCACACAGCCCAGCGCCAGAGCCAACACGAGGACACGCGCGCCGACCCAGGCCAGGACGTGCGCCCGCTGCGACCGGAGCGGGCGCCGGGGCCCGAGCGGTCATCGCCGCCGCTCTTGCGAAAACTCCGAGTCCTGCGGCCCGCCGGGTCGTGTGGTCATATGGCGGGTGGCCCCAAAGGCCTCATCGCGGTCGCAGGAAGCGACGGCGCTATTCGCGTGATAAACGTGCGCACCGGCCAGATCGTGAGCGAGTGCACTCTCCCACAGCGCACAAGGCCGATCCAGTTGGCATGGAGCCCGTTCCCGCGTCACCTGGCGAGTTTGCATGAAGACGGCACGATCGTGGTCTGGGACGCGGAAACCGAAGTGCCCGTCCGCATAATCGAGATTCCAGCGAAGCAACCGGAGCTGCTCCGAGTCGCGGCACGGCGAATCGACTCGCTGCGCGCTATGACGTACCGCACAGAGGCCATCGCATTCACAAGCAATGGCAAGTGGCTTGTCGCCTGTGGCGACGGCCGAGTCCACTTCTTCGACGCAAAGGGAAACCACGCCCGCGAGCTGAGGTTCGAGACCGACAGGCTCACTGGTCCATGGCTCGTCCCCAGGCACGGCACGAAGTCCGGCACGTCTTGCGTCATTTTCACACCTGGGGACCTGAATATTCTCGTGGCTGCCGCTGACGGGACGGTGCAGCAAATAGACGTGCAAGGACGGATCCTTATGACGCTCCGGCACCCCCAGCCGGTGCTTGGAATGGCCGTGACTCACGACATGCTCGCCACAGGTAGCGCCGACGGCCGCGTCCGCATATGGTCGTGGGGCGGTGATTTGATTCGTCGGGTCGAGCACGGCTCGCCCGTCGAGTACCTAGCATTCTCCCCGGACGGGTCCTGGCTCGCCACGGCCGCATACGACGGCGGCCTGTCGCTGTGGAGCCGCGCCGAAGGCCTTGCTGGAAGGACGGCGACCAGCGGTCGGCCTGTAGGCGTTCGCTGCAGCGAGGGCACTGTGCTTACGGCAAACCAAGACGGTGCTCTTGAACTTTGGTCGTTCGACGTCGCGGCAGGCGGGGCAGGGCCGTCGTGACCGAAGTCGAGATCTTCTGGCCTACCATGTTGTCTCCTGACGCTGCCCTTGAGGCCGAGGCGTTCCTCCGTGAGAGGGGAATTCAGGCCACCTGCAGACTCCAGCCGGTCCGCCGAGGCTCAGAGACTGTGCTCATCTTGCTGACGAGCGCGGCTCTCGAGCCTTTCCTTCGCACTTTGTCTGAGCGAATTGGAGGAGAGGCCTGGAATGGATTACGGACTTTTGTAAGGCACCTTCTTGGACATGCGCGCGGGCAAGCAGCACCGACGAGCGTCATTTTCGAGTCGGCGGCCAGCGGCGCTCAGTTCGTGTTCACGACGGACCTTCCTGAGGATGCATTCCGGCAGGCCATAACAATCGACCCCGGCCCCGGCCCAAAACCGGGCCGGTGGGCATGGGATGACGCTAAGGGCCGCTGGCTTCGTTTCGAGAATCGATGAAATTAGTAATTATTGGGAGTGTAGACGATGACCAACATGCAAGATCCCGGGCAGGACTGGGGTGGCAGAACGGAATGGCAGGAGCCGTCCGGCCCGGCACAGTCCCAGTATGGGACCGGTCCCCAGGGGCAGCCTGGTTCCGCCCAACCGCCGTACGGGCACCAGCAGCCCCAACCTGGACCAGCTCCGCAGTATAGGCAACCGCCGTCGTGGCCTGGAGCCCCCGCACAGGCGATCCAGAACTACATGATTCCTGCAATTCTGGTTACGCTCTTCTGCTTCCTCCCCACGGGAATCGCGGCGATCGTCTTCGCATCCCAGGTTTCCTCCAAAACCGCTGTGGGCGACTACAACGGTGCGGTGCAGTCCTCACGGCAAGCACGTCTTTGGACAATCGTCAGCGTGGCCGCCGCCGCAGTGTTCTGGGTTCTCATTTTCATCATCGCCCTGGCAGCGAGCTCAAACACCAGCACCAGCGGCGCGTAGTGCGCGTGGCGATCACCTCGGGCGGGCGATCTCACCTCATGAGGCCCCGTACACGGCTCTTGTGCGAGGCCTGGGCGGGTGCGGTCGTCTTCGCAGGGCTTTTTGCGCTCACCGCCACGGTGAACCCGGAGCAGCCCGGGCATTATCCAACATGCCCGTTTCGTGCTGCGACCGGGCTTGCGTGCCCCGGCTGCGGGAGCCTTCGCGCCCTTCACGACCTGGCTCATGGGCACGTCGTAACGGCTTTCACGCACAACGCGATGCTCGTCGTGATGCTTCCTGTGGCCGTGGGCGCATGGCTGCGGGTGGTAACGGCCAGAGGGCGTAGTCGTTCCATGCCGCGGTGGGTCGGTTGCGCGACCCTGGCGGTGCTCGCGGCGTGGACGGTAGTCCGCAACCTTCCCGCCATGCGGGGCGTTCTCACCGCCCCTTGATACCGGCGGGCGCCGAAGGGTAATAATCGCGACAGGCGCGACCTTGGCGACAATCGCGGCTCTAGTGGTCTGACGAGCGTCTGGCGTTTCCGCGGAAACGCGAAACAATGCTGCATGCCGAATCGCGTGCGGTTGGTCGCATTCGTCGAGGAGGCGAAGCGCCGGGTCTCCAATGGGCTGACCATGGCGGTCGTGTAGGGCTCGATTACTCGATCTGGCCTGGCCAGGCTTGCGGGCTGGGATCATTGCTGAGTGCTTCTCGGTCGGCTACCTGCTCGCGCGCTGTCTGCTCGGCTGCCTGATGCTAGCCCGGCGTGCGGCGTCGGCGGGTGCAAGGCGAGCTCGTCAAGCTCGGCGACCGATCGCTACCGCCACCGTGTGGCAGATCCTGCATGATGCCGAGCTCCGAGCTTGTCAGCGGCCCCGTCGGGGCCGCGCTGGTGCTAGCGCTCGCGCCCATGCCGCGTCTCGGGGTCGCACTGCGGCTGACGGCGGCATTCGGGATGCTGGAGCGTCCGCTGCAGCCTGCCAGGCGCAGAACCACTGCCGACGCGACGGGGATCCCGCCTTTGCAGGAACCCGCCCAGCTCCGCCAGGATCCAACCGACGGGTGTGCCGGTGCGGCCGAACAAGCTCTTTCCGGCCGCTGTCACTGGCGTCGGCTTTTTCCCAGCTGGTTGCGTCTGCATCACAACCTCCTTTGGCCCATGACCAAAGCTAAGCAGCCCCCCTCGGCGTCCATGCAACCCTGCGCCTGGCAGATCCGGCCGCCAAAGAGCTGAACGGAGCGCACCGTCCGCGCCAGAGTGGCGCAGACACTGCCGTTCCTGGGCCGGAACGCGAGCGTTCCTGGCGTTGCGGAGCTACTGGATCACTGCCCGGCCGTGCACACGTCCGCCGCCCCAAGCACCCTTTACTTCAGCGCCGTCCCGTCCAGGAGGGGCGGCGCCGTACCGGTCCGCGTCCTGATTTACCCAGATGGCCGGTGACGTGGCGCCGGATAGGCGGCCGATGCAGGCGTTCCGGGTCGCTGGGCGGTTGCGCGAGCATCAGCGGGGTGGCCGGGACCTCGATGTCGAGATAGGCGATATCGGACGGCAGCTCCATGTACACCGGGAGCTTGTCCCGCCAGGCCGTGAGGATCAGCCGGTCGATCTCGGTGATCGCGTTGTACGGGGTCAGCCTGGCCTGCGCGGCGGTCACCTGCGCGAAGGCGCCTAGGAAGGGGTCCCAGGTGCCGTCGCCCATCGTGTGGTGCATGCCCAGGCCTCGCTCGATGGACCTCAGCGGTATCGACCCGGCGATGCAAACCACCGGGACGTGCTCGGCGTAGGACCCGGCGACCCCCGTTGATGGCGCTCAGTGCGCCGACGGCGTTCGTCACGGTGAACGCGGCCGGGCCCGTTCAGCCGCGCGTACCCGTCCGCCGCGTAGGACGCGTTCAGCTCATTGCAGGTGCCGACCCATTTCAGGGTGCCGGTGTCTTCGAGCTGTTGCAACAGCTCGAGGTTGAAATCGCCGGGGACACCGAACAGGTGGCCGACGCCTGCCTCTTCCAAGCGGCGAAGCAGGAACTGACGCTGGTGGCTGTGTCGATCATGCGGCCAGTGTGGCTGGCGGCGGCTGCTGGCCGACGGGCGGCTGCCCGAATGCTGGATCCCGCCGGCGCCATGCGAGAGGTCTGGGCTCCGCACGGAGTCGCTGAGGGCAGGTCCTGGCTCGGGCGTCGTCGAAGAACATCTTGCCGGACCTGCTGATTGCCAGGTCAAAGCGCTCGTGCGGAAAGCGGTGGACCTGTGCGTTGACATGCTCGAAAGTGACGTTGCCGAGCCCTTCGGCCCGGGCGAGCTCGCGGGCGCGCTCGACCGCGGGCGCGGAGATGTCGACCCCGAGCGCGCTGCCAGCCTGTGCCGTGGGCGCGGCCTGCCGGGTTGTCTGACCAGTCCCCGCAGCCGACGTCGAGGACATGGTCCTGGGGCTGGACGCCGAAGGCCCGGCGCAGTACCTCGTTGTGTCGCCGCAGTTCGGCGTCGTAGCCGTCGGCGGCCGGACGCATGTTCGCCTGCGGCGTGCCGCACCGCGGTCCCTTCATGGCGGCCGGGGCCGCCTGGGCGGTGTGGGTAACCGGCGTCCATCATCGATGGCACCGCGCCGCTCAGGCCCGCTGGGGCCGGTCAGCTCATCGAAGGCGCAAGAATCCTGACCGCACGGGAAGGTGTGCCAGAACAATGGCGCTCCGGGCATTGACGTTACCACTCTTGCGGATGTCGAGGAGTATGGGGTTTCCCGCAGCGCTGCCGCACGCATTATGCCGATCTGCGGATGTTATGCCGACGTAGGCATAATGCTCACTACCACCGCAACCTGCTCACCCGGGGCCATCCTCCCCAGCATCCGGTCGAGCAGCCAGTAGAACTGCGTCGACGGCATGATCGAGTGCGGCAAGCCGGACTGACGCACTAGGTCCTCGGCGGCGGCTTTGAGCCGCGAGTACGGCACGCGAGCGTGCCTGACGCCCCTGGCACCTTGAGGCAGTTGCCGCGTGCGCTCGCGGACGGCGATGATGGCGATGTGAGCGAGGTCAAGATCATCCAGACCCGTCGGGGGCGTGACGGCAAGGACTAACCGGCCATCATGCCGCCGCCGAAGGCGTGGCGCTGGCAGCTGGTGGCGCTCACCCACCAGCTGTCCACCCTCGACCGAGTAGAGGACGTGATCACGGGTGGGCTGGCCGTCGGATTCCTGGCCGGGGCCCCGCTCGCCACGGTTGCCGCTTGGCACGCCGCCTACAGCTGCCTCACCCCAGCGTCGCGGCCGTGCTCGCGGCAGGCGCCCGGGGCGCTCCTGACGGCATGTCATGGCAGGCCGGAGCATGATCACTGGCATGACGCCGGTGGCTGCGGTCAGCGAAGCAGGTGCATAGTCACGTAATGTTTGCGCATCGTATTGGCCTAGGCCCGGGTAAGCTCATACTCGCCATGAGTGCCTTCGATCAGCCTTTTAGGCGCATCCCGCCACATGAACCGATACTGCCGGTGTGGCGGATGGTCTGCCGGTGCTCGTTCAGGGCTGGCAGTCGAGGAGAGATCGCCGCATGCGCGTGCCGGTACTGGTGGCGTGTTGGCAGGCTCGGCCGGTGGTATGCGATCTCTAGGCGCCGCGCGTTCCGCGCGTTCCGGCCCGAGCTGATACGGGAAATCGGCCACTTCGAGACGACCGGGAGCTGGCCAGGAAGCTAACGCACCGGTGCACGCTCACCTCCCCGGCGGTATCGGCATCCACGACGCTGTTGCTGGTGGGCACAGCCGCCACCGTGCCGCCATCCCGGCAAGAAGTCGACGGATCACCGTAGGATGCCGGGCCTTGCCGGCCGCGGCGCCCCACGGTGTCAGTCGTGCCCGCTAGCACGCGACGGCGCTAGGTGGCTTCGATGTTGGCGCGGCTGCCGTAGGCGCACAGCCCCCACAGCGCGACCACCTCCGCCGCGAGGATCACCAGTGCCCAGAACGGGTAGGCAGGGAGGAAGAACATCATGGCGATGGCGTTGATCCCCAGCACGGCCACGCCGAACCAGCGGGCCAGCTGGTTGCCGGCCAGCACCCCAGCCGCCGCCAGCAGCGATGACCTCAGCGTCCGGCGCCTGGCAGAAGACGAACACCAGCGTGCAGGCCTCGACACGCGCCAGTTGCAGGATTTCTACCAGGAAGCAGTGTTCGAGCGCGGGCAAGCGGTGCACGTAATGCCTGAGCGCTGATGCGCCCAGGTTGTACGACGGCAGAATGACACTGACGTGCTCTCGCAGGCGAGCAGGTCGGCGGGGCTGGCCTGAGCGGCGTCCAGGCTGGTCAGGTAAAGCACGGCCTCGCAGTTGCGGGGACCCAGCGCCGGTTCTTCTTGATGGTGACGTAACGCTCGATGAGGATGGCCTGGCGGGCATGCGGGAAGTCCAGGTCGTGCGGGGCGGGCAGGACGCGGATGGTGCGGGTTTCGATCCGGCCGCGCGGCACCTCGGCGGTGGCGCATCCGCTGTGCGGGCGCAGGCTGCGGGCCTATGCGTTCCGGCATGTGGACGGGGTGCCGCATTTGAAGGTCGAACTGCCGGACGGAATGCCGGGCCTGGTGGCGGCAGAGGCGACGGATGTGTTCGCCGCGGAGCAGGCGGGTGCGGGTACCGGCCTGGTCCTGGATGGCGCTGGCCTGCGCCATTTGCATGTTGTGATGATGCGGCTGCGGGAAGGGAATGCATCCGGCGCTCGCCGGTAAGGGCCGGGGCCACCGCGATCAGCCGCCACCGCAAGGTGGCGATCATGGCCTTGCCGCCGCGCACGCCGCCGGGTTCGCGGTCCCGGGCCTTCTTGTGGTCTGGGCTGGTGGGCCGTGGACGAGCGGCGAGCACGTAGGCCGCCGCACCGTTCAGGCGGCCCGTAACACCCTGCGGGC
>DATIYI010000431.1:0-2513 GCA_035517695.1 Streptosporangiaceae bacterium | reverse complement strand
GGCTGAGTTCTACTGAGGCACCCGCCGCGGCCTTGACCAGCCTGCTCAAATCATCCGAGCGGCGCAACCGCCCGAACCAGCGCCGCGCGGCACCGGCACCTGCTTGCCCAGCCCAGTTCACCGGTAGAGCCACCAGCGCCGGGCCGATCCCACCCTCGATCAACCGTAAGTATTCGGAAGTCGCGTGATTGACGGGACGTTGGCGTCTATGCATGCTGTTGGTCGCCGTGGGCTGCGACACGACGCATGGTGCGTGATTTGCGGCTGCTGATGATGTTTGCTGTGCTGCGTGGCGGTTGCGGCGGGTGTGTTCCCGGATGCGGTGGGGGCTGAGGCGCCGCTGCGAGATGCGCTGGCCGCGGCGCTGGATGAGAACGCCCGGCTGCGGACGGAGAACGCGCGGCTCCGTGAGCGGGACGCGGAGCGGGAGGCCGAGATCTGGCAGCTCCGCGAGCGTGATGCGGACCGGGACGCTGAGATGCGGAAGCTGCAGGCTGACCTGGCGGTCCTGCAGAAGATGGTGTTCGGGCGGTCGTCGGAGCGGTCGCGCCCGGAGCGGCCTGGCAGCGATGGCGTCGGCGGGCAGGGCCGCGGAGGCGGCCCGGGGAAGAAGCGCGGCCCGGGGGCGCGGGCGGGACGGCGGGGTTACCCGCACCTGTCCCGGGTTGAGGTGATCTGGGATTTCGAGGGCGGGTACTGCTGCCCGCAGTGCGGGGAGCCGTTCACGCGGCTGGGCTCTGATCATGTCGCCGAGGTGCTGGACTGGCAGGTGGTGGTGCGGGTGACGGCGCACTGCCGGCGCCGCTATAAGCGGGCGTGCTCGTGCCGGGTGCCGGCGACGGTGACGGCACCGGGGCCGCCGAAGGCGATCGGGAAAGGCCTTTTCTCCAACGCGTTCATCGCGATGCTGCTGACAGAGCGGTTCGTCGCCGGGCGGAGCATGAACTCGCTGGTGACGGGGCTGTCCCGGCAGGGCGCGGACATCTCGCCGGCGACGCTGGCCGGGACGTGCGCGCGGGCCGGAATGCTGCTGGCCCCGGTCGCGGACGCCATCACGCAGCGGTCGCGGGGCTCCTGGCACCTGCACGCGGACGAGACCATGTGGCGGGTGTTCGCCCCCCGCGACGGGGATGGCCCGGCGAAGTGGTGGCTGTGGGTGTTCCTGGGCCCGGACACCGTGTGCTTCGTGATGGACCCGTCCCGGTCCAGTGCGGTGCTGGCCCGGCACGCCGGCATCGACGGGGAGACCGGGCAGCTGTCGGCGGATGAGGACGGCGGGCTGCGGCGGCTGGTCATCTCCAGCGACTTTTACGCCGTGTACCAGTCAGCCGGGAAGAAGGCGGACGGCCTGGTCAACCTCTACTGCTGGGCCCATATCCGGAGGTATTTCGTCCGGGCCGGCGACGCGAACCCCGACCAGCTGAAGTACTGGACCGAGGCGTGGCTGGCGCGGATCAGGGACCTGTATGCCGCCCACGCGCAGCTCATGGCCGCCTGGCAGGAGGCTGCCGCCCCCGCGGCCGGGGAGAAAGCAACCGCCGCCGCGCGGCTGGACAGCGCTTACACCGCCTGGGACGGCGCGCTCGCCGTGATCGACGAGGCCCGCAAGAAGCAGATGGCCGCCCCCGGCCTGCAGGAGCCGGCCAAGAAGGCGCTCGCCACGCTGGACCGCGAATGGGACGGCCTGGCCGCGCACCGGGACTACCCGGCCATAAGCCTGGACAACAACGCCGCGGAAAGAATGATTCGCGGCCCGGTCGTGACCAGGAAGAACGCCCGCGGCTCCCATAACGATGACTCCGCCCGGTCCGCCGCCACGGCCTGGACCGTCACCGCCACCATCCAGATGGCTGGCCTGAACCCCCTGACCTGGCTCACCGCCTACCTCGACGAATGCGGCCGCAACGGCGGCAAACCACCCACCGGGGGGAAACTGGAACGCTTCCTGCCCTGGAACGCCAGCCCCGAAGACCTCCGCACCTGGGCACAGCCACCGCCCGACGGATAAACCCCCGCACGAATAACGCCCGTACCGGCGCAGCCCCCTGAAACGGCCACGCCGGCCGTCGGCGTGCCCACTCACGGGACTTCCGAATACTTACCATCGGTGGATACTTTCCGCTGGAAGGCTTTCAGTACCATCTTCTCGAACTCATCGATCTGCTGAGGCGGATCCTTTCGTAAGCGTCGTGGGTGAGTTGCTTTGCCTCGAAGCTGATGCGGGTGTGAAATTGCACCTCGAACCGCTGGCCTGTATCCGGCTCGATCCACTGGCTGTTAATGCCCTTGTACTCCTCGCTGGACCAGGCATTTCTGAGTTTGTGCAGTTCAAAGCCTTGGCCTTTCAGGCGTTCGATGTCTGCCCATACACTCTGAGTGTAGTTAGCCTCACGGTACTGAAAGGTGTATCTGATGGTATCCGACACGCTCGAGACGGCTTCCTGTGGCGAGAAGTCAAATTCCTCTATCTTGTCGTAGACCTTCTCTTTGATACGGTCGCGGTCTTTCAGACG
>DATIYI010000430.1:0-23005 GCA_035517695.1 Streptosporangiaceae bacterium | reverse complement strand
GAGCGCCGCGTAGCAGTCGCGCACCGAGTCGACGAGGACCCTGATGCCCACGAGGTCGTAGATCTCGTCGAACTCGACGTTGCGGGCGATCATCTTCTGATAGATCGAGTAGTAGTGCTTGGGCCGGCCGGTCACGGTCGCTTTGATCTTCGCCTCGCGCAGGTCCGCGGAAACCTCCGCGACCACGTCTTGCAGGAAAACATCGCGGCGCGGTGCGCGCTCGGAAACCATGCGGGCGATTTCGTCATACCGTTTCGGGTACAGCGTCACGAACGCGAGGTCCTCGAGTTCCCACTTGATCGTGTTCATGCCGAGCCGGTGCGCGAGCGGCGCGAAAATCTCCAGTGTCTCCCTGGACTTGCGCTCCTGCTTGACGCGTGGCAGGTACCTGAGCGTGCGCATGTTGTGCAGCCGGTCGGCGAGCTTAATCACCAGGACCCGGATGTCGCGGGACATGGCGACGACCATCTTGCGTACCGTCTCCGCCTCTGCGGCCTCACCGTACTTGACCTTGTCAAGCTTGGTGACACCATCCACCAGGGCCGCGATGTCCGCACCGAACTCCGAACGGATCTGGGCGAGCGTGTACGGAGTGTCCTCGACCGTATCGTGCAGCAGCGCCGCACACAGCGTCTCGGGATTCATGCCAAGCTCGGCGAGAATTGTCGTGACGGCCAGTGGGTGGGTGATATACGGGTCGCCGCTCTTGCGCTGCTGGTCGCGGTGCCAATAGGCAGCGACATCGTAGGCGCGCTCGATCAGGCGGACATCGGCCTTCGGGTGGGTCGCGCGCACCGTCTTGATCAGCGGTTCGAGCACCGGGTTCATCGTGCTCGTCCGCTGCGCTCCGAGCCTGGCCAGCCTGCGGCGCACTCCGGCGTGGCCGCCCGCGCCGCCAGGACGGCTTTCAGCCGCGCCACCAGGCGATGCGCCCGCCTCGCCCGGCCCGGCCGGGTCGCCGCCACTGCGCTCCCCGGCCTGATCACCTTCGGCCGGGCGCTGGTGTGGCCTGCCGTGGCCCAGCCGCTGCCTGCCTGGCGTCCCTTGGTCCGGTTCGGCCTGCTGTGGCGGGGGGGCCTGGCCTGGCGCGGGGGCCTGGCCTGGCGCTATGTGCCCTGGTGCTGCTTGATCGGTTGCGGCATGGCCAGGCACGTCGGCGGTAAGGTCCGGCGCCCCCGCGGCGGTCTTACCCGCAGCCGCATCGTTGGCCGCGCCCGCAGCGGCATCCTTGGCCGCGCCCGCACCAGGCCTGCGCCCTGGCGCAGGCAGGCCAGACCCCGCCGCGCCGTCGTCGAGCACCTCGGACCCAGCGGGCCCGGAATCTCCCAGATCAGTCCTTAGGGGGCTCGCAATCCCGTTCGCGGCGGCGTCGGCACCGGTCATGCCGGTTGCCACAACGTCACCGGACACCCGTTCTCCTCACGTCCGCCGAGGTACTCAGTTTATCGGCGGACGATTCTGTCGGTGCCAGCCCGCGGCGCCATTCCGCGGTCCACGCGGGCACAACGGGCCGCAAGGCACGCGCTGCAGCCGCCGCGAGCAGGCCAATTAGCAGGAGCGCTACGGCAACCATCCCATCGAGCCAGAAGTGGTTGGCTGTGACGATGACCACGATCCAGGTCAGGACCGCGTGCGCGACAGCGACCCAGCGGCCGCGGCTGACGGTAGCCCGCCAGGTGCCGATCGCGACCAGCATGGCCCACCCCACATGGACCGAGGGCATCGCTGAGAGCGAATCGGTCATCCTCCCACCAAGCATGTACACCGACTGGCCGTAGACCCGCGCGGTGTCGACCAGCCCCACGCCGGTCAACATGCGCGGGGGGGCAACAGGCATGAGCTGGATGAGCAGGCAGGCGGCCGTGAGCACGACCAGTGTGATGCGGATCTGCCTGTAGCGGTCGCGGTGCCTGACAAACAGCCAGATCAGAAAGATGATCAGTACCGTGAAGTGCATCGTCGCGTAGTAGATGTTGAAGGCCTGGACGACGAGCGGGAACGGAAGCACGAGATGTTGAACGGTGGCTTCGCTCGGCAGGTGCCATGCGCGCTCAGTGTGCCAGATCCACCACGCCCGCGGCATCGCACCTTCGGTGCCCATCACCGAGAAACTGCCTGCGTATTGCCAGAGCGCGAACAGGCCAACGACAAGACCGGCTTCACGAACGAACGGCACCGCGCGGCTGAGGGGGCGCCGATGCGGCAACCAGGCCAGCCCTGCGACAGCGAACAGGCACGCGGCCACGATCGCGGCGAGCTGCCAGGACATTTCCCAGTGCGGCATATAACGCGGTCTTCCTGCCGGTCGGCGGGCACGCCTGCGGGATCACCGCCAACCCGTTCTCGGCGGCGCACGCCTTTGCTTGCGCAACAACAGCATGACAGCACCGGATTCCCGGCGTGCCCTCGGCCCGCACACAGGGTCGAGAGCGCCGGGTCACCAGCGGGCATTACAGCGGTCATTCCGGTTGCTTCCGCTGCCATCGCGCAGTCGAGATGATGCGGACGATGGCGACGGAGCCTGCCCATCGCCCGCCGGCCCGAGCGGGCATATCGTCAGTAATGGACCTCGGGAAGGACGATGTCCGTGACCGCGAACGGCATGAACGCCGCAGCGTCAGTGTTGCTCGGCCTGTTGCTCGGCCTGCCCGCCGGTGGCCGCCGCGCCATCAGCAGGGTCTTCGTATGATCGGGCCAGGCCGCCGGCCAATCCTAGGGACACGCGCGTGGCTAGTGCTGATATGTGCAGGCCTACCTGGGCTTGAGGCAGTCGTTCTGATCGCCGTCGGGCTGCGCGGATCGGTTCCGCTTGCTCCGGGGGCCACCGCACCCGCGCCCTACGGTGTCTATCACGACCTGCGCTTTCTGCTCACTTACCATTCCTCGTGGACCGCGTTCGCGGCGGAAGCCGCCGCGATGCTCTGCTGGCGGTCAGCGCTCGATTGTGCCCTCATCCAGCTAGCCTGGCCCGCCGGTCAGCCGCGGCCAGCGGGGATCGCCGTCCTGCGCCGAACGGCCGTCTTCACGGGCGTCGCGGCCATCCTGCTGTTGCCGTCCGCCGCCGCTGTGTCGGCGATGGACGTCATGCCGGTCTCCGACCTGTTCCTGGCCGGCATGCCGGTCGCGGTCATCATCGCCACCCTCACCTGCCATGGCGAGGTCAACTCGTGGTGGCGGCGGCTGCCGCCGGTGCGTGCTGTCATGTGGTCACTGGGAACGTTCGCGGTGATCACCGCAGGAGGTGCGGTGGCGGCTGCGGTACCGACCTGGGCGGCCCCGCTGGCCGCTGCCTGCACCGGCCTGTTCAGCGCGCGAGCATATGCGGGCATCGCCCGGGCGTGCGTCACCCAGCGCAACTCGTTCCCGATCCCGCTCGCCCCGATCGGTCTGGCGGCCATGGCTGCCGTCGTGGTGGTCAGCATTTCCTTTGCCATCCGGGTTGGCGGCGCCGCGGATCATGCCACCTATCAGGTCTCGAGCGACACGCCGGAAAGCGCCGAGGTGCTTCTGGTCAGCGGCTACCACAGCGCGTGGAACGGGTCGACGCCAATGCCGATCGGCTCCTTGCCTGTCGAGCGCTTCTCCTACCGTGGACTAGATGCGGGCGGTTATCCGCTGCGCTACTCGCCGAAGGCAACGCAGCAACCGCTGAGCCGCACCGTCAGGCTCCTTGCCGCGCAGGTTGAGACGATTTACCGGCACACAGGCCACCGGGTAGCGATCGTGGCGGACAGCGAGGGCTCGCTTGCCGTGCAGACCTACGTGGCGACCGTGACCGGCGCGCCGGTCAGCAAGATCGTCCTCCTCGATCCGCTGGTCGATCCGGGACGAGGCTACTTCCCGCCCGCGAACGCACAGGGCTGGGGCGTCGCAACCGGGGCCATCTTGCGGGGCCTCAGCGCAGCGATTGGCGCGACGACGCCATTGCACATCGACGCCGATGGGCCGTTCATCAGGTCCGTAGACGATCACGGGCCGGTTCTGCAAGGCCTGTTCACCTGCCCGCCCCAGGGCGTGCGGGAAGCCGTGCTCTTCTCGCTCGCCGATGCGGTCGCGTCGCCGTTTACCGCGCGCGTCGCCGCGCCGTCAGGCGTGGTCGTGCGGCTGCATGGTTACCTGCTCGATGATGAGGAGGCGACGCATCTCATCGCCGGCTTCATCCAGACGGGACGACTGCCCGCGGACCCGCGCCGCGCCGAGGCCGATCAGCTTGTCCGGGCGGCGGCGGCGGCGTGGCAGGCGCCACCGCTCGCGCCTTCGCTGGTACCCCAATGGCGGGGTGAACCGCTCGCCGGATGCAGCGCAAAGCGGCAGGCGCTGACCGAATGGCTTCGGTGACGGGCCCAGCCCGTCACTTTCGATCGGCCGCTGCGGCTTTTGCGTCGCAGCCGTCTGTGGTTGACGTGCGGTGCTGGCTTGGCCTGGACCGGCAGCCCTGGATGGCGCCGTCATACCGTGAGCAGCGGGCGGATGTTCAGGTCGGCCAAGCCGTCTCTGCCGCTCAGGAAGCCGAGTTCGAGCAGCACGGCGACCGCGGTGACATCGGCGCCCGAGCGGCGGATGAGTTCTGCGGTCGCCCGCGCCGTACCGCCCGTGGCGAGCACATCGTCCACGATGAGCACCCGGTCGCCTGATGCGAAGGCGTCCGTGTGCACCTCGACGGTCGCCATGCCGTACTCGAGTTCGTAGGTCTGCGCATGGGTCGCCGCAGGAAGCTTGCCCTGCTTGCGCACGGGGACGAAACCGGCCCCGAGGGCACACGCGACCGGCGCGGCGAGTATGAATCCGCGTGCCTCGATGCCGGCTACCTTGTCCACCTGCCCGTGCCCGGCCGCCAGAGCGCTGACCACCGCGCCGAATACGGCAGAATCGCCAAGCAGCGGCGTGATGTCCTTGAACACGATGCCCGGGCTCGGGAAGTCCTGCACGTCCCGGATCCGCGCCCTGATCAGGTCATTCAGCGCGCCGTCCGCCGCGCGTGCGGTGAGGTCGGCCGCGGGCGGGCACCTGCTCGGGTCCACCCGGGCTACCTCTTCTTCTTGCCGCTGGGGCGTCTCTTAGCCGCGCTCGAACGCCTAGGTTGCTGGCGCTGGCTTCCACCACTGCGCTGCTGACCCTGCCGGCCTTGGCCCTGCTGACCGCGCGGCGCCGAGCCACGGGCTGATCCGCCGCTTGGCGGGCCAGTCGCCGCCGCGGGCACCGGTCCCTGATCGATGCCGTCGCCCTCGACCGCGGCGGCGGAATGGCCCACCTCGCCGGACCCGATGGCGGTGACGCCGGCGACCGCGACCCCGGCCTTCGCTTTCTTCGCCTGCCGCCGCTCCGCGCGCGCACTGGCCTCGCGTGCCGCCACCCGGCGGGCAAGCGCCTGGTATTGCGGCTCCCGTTCCTTGAAGCTCGCGAGCAGCGGGGTGGCGATGCAGATGGACGAGTAGGTGCCGAGGAGCATGCCGACGAACAGCACCAGAGCGAGGTCCTTCAGGGTGCCCGCGCCGAGCAGGCCAGCCCCGACGAACAAGATCGCCGCAACCGGCAGCAAGCCGATGATCGCCGTGTTGATCGAGCGGACAAGCGTCTGGTTCACCGCGAGGTTGGCGGACTGGCTGTAGGTCATCCTGGCGCCACCGAGCAAGCCGGCGGTGTTCTCCCGGACCTTGTCGAAGACCACCACGGTGTCGTACAGGGAGTAACCGAGGATCGTGAGCAGGCCGATCACCGATGCCGGTGACACCTCGAAGCCGATAAGGGCGTAGATGCCGACGGCGATCAAGATGTCATGCAGCAATTTGATGATCGCCGCCGCGGCCATCTTCCACTCGAACGCGATCGTCAGGTAGAGCACGATCGCGACCAGGAAGAAGATCAGTCCTTCGAGCGCCTTCTGCGAGATATCCTTTCCCCAGCTCGCGCCCACCGAGTTGATGCTGACCTGCGCGTGGAACCGCGATGAGAGCGCGTCCTGAATGCTCGTCACTTGCTTTTCCGTCAGCGGCTGGGTCTGCACCTGCCAGCCGGGCACACCGCCACCCGTCAGCTGCTGGACGATCGGGTCGTCCGGTGCCCCGCCCGCCTTCGCTGTGGCGCCCACGTCGCTAACCGTGGTGTTCGCCGCCTTGAACTGGAAGAGCGTGCCGCCCTTGAACTCGACGCTGTAGTTGAGCCCGCGCACCAGCAGCGCGACCAGGCTGATCACGATCAAAGAGGCCGAGATCAGGTAGAAGACACGCTTCCTGTCGATGAAGTCGAACGAGACCTCGCCGCGGTAAAGCCGGCCGCCAATGTCACCGAGGCGCGACATTATGCCTCCTTCGGACTGGTACGGGACCCGGCCTGGCCGCTTCGCGGCGGTGCGCCCGCATTCGGCGGCGCCGTGGCGGCGCGGGCGGTTCCCGCGCCCGTGCCCGTGGGTGACTGAGCGACCGGCCGTGGCGATGCGCGCCACGACCTTCGCGCGCCGAGCCTGGCGGGGTCGAGCCCGGAGAGCGGGTGACCGCCACCAAAGAACCGCGTGCCCGCGAGCAGAGTGATCATCGGCTTGGTGAACAGGAAGACGATCACCACGTCGATGATGGTGGTGAGGCCGAGGGTGAAAGCGAATCCCTTGACGTCGCCGATCGCGAAGTAGTACAGGAACGCCGCGGCCAGGAACGACACCGTGTCCGACACCAGGATCGTGCGCCGTGCCCGCTTCCAGCCGCGTTCCACGGCCGTGCGCAGCGTATTACCGTCGCGCACCTCGTCACGCAGGCGCTCGAAGAACACCACGAACGAGTCGGCGGTGATACCGATGGCCACGATGAGGCCCGCGATCCCGGCAAGGGACAGGGCGAAGCCCATGTACCTACCAAGGGTGAGCACAGACAGGTAGGTGAGCAGCGCCGAAATGAGCAGGCTGGAGATGGCCACCAGGCCGAGGCCGCGGTAGTACAGCAGCAAGTAGCCGATGACGAGCACAAAGCCGATCGCCGCCGCGATCAGACCGCCGTCAAGCTGGCTACGAGCGAGGGTGGGCGTGACGGTGTTCACCGCCTGGGTGTTGAACTTCAACGGCAGCGCACCGTACTTCAGCACGTTCGCGAGGTCAGTCGCGTTCTGCTGAGTGAAGTTCCCGGTGATCTGGGAGCTGCAACAGGGGATCGCTCCCTGGTCCACGTTGGGCGCGGAGATCACGACCCCGTCGAGCACGATCGCGAACTGATCGCGCACCGACGTGGGGTTGCCGTTGTTGCCGTACTGACTGTTCATCTGCGAGGTCAGTGTGTAGAACTTTGCGCCGCCCGCGCTGTTGAAGGTGAAGTTGACCTGCCACTGGCTCCCGACGGACGTACCGGAGGTGGGCAGTCCCGCGGATGCGTCGTGGATGTCACTGCCCTCGACTTTCGCGACGTCGAGCAGGTATTTGGTCGCGCCGTCCTGCGAGCAGGAGACGATTTGGGAGTTCGGGTTGTCCTCGGCATTCGGGTTGTATCCGACCTGCTGCTGCCAGTTTGGCTTGCTGCAGTCCAGCTTGTAGAACAGCGCGAGCACCTTCGGGTCGATGCCGGCGGTCGACTCGCCCTGCGGCGCCGCCGACGAGGAGGACGACGCGGCCGGTGACGGCGTAGGTGTCGCGGCGGCAGCCGCGCCCGACGCCGCCGGTGTGGGTGCGGGCGAAGTAGCGGCGGTCAGGCGGGCGGCACCATGGTCGAGCGCCGTGCCGCCGGAGCCCGCGGTAGCCGCGGCTCCCCGGTCGAAACCACCGAGTGCGTGTGAGGACGAAGTCGGTGACGGCGACACCTTGGCTGTCGACTTGGCTTTCGACGAGCCACTGGGCGACGGAGTCGCAGGCGCGGAGGAGGTGCCTGACGGTGTCGGCGTCGGCGTCACAGCAGGGGCAGGCGTATTCGACGATTCGAGCAGCACCTGGCGGAACCGGAGTACCGCGGTCTTGCCGACCAAGCTGACAAGCTTCTGCTGGCCAACGCCGGGGACGGCGACATTGATGATGTCGCTGCCCTCCTGTGTCACCTGAGCCTCGGTGACGCCCGTGCCATTCACCCGATCACGGATGATTTGCAGCGCCTTCTGCATGCTCGGCTGCTGCGGCTTGCCGCCATGGACGGTGACCGCCTGGAGCGTCACGGTCGTGCCGCTGCTCAGGTCGAGGCCGAGCTTTACCTTGAAGCCCTTGTGCCATTGGCCAGGGCTGAACGCGTCCTTGCCAACGATCGCGATGAGCAGCACGACAACGAGCGCCGCCAGCACCGCGAGGGTGCGTCCCGGCCTCGGGACGTTACTTTTCGGGGGAGCCACTTCCGCCTGTCCTCATTACGGATTACGGTCCGGTCCGCGTGTTTGCTACTTCTCCGCCGCCTGACCGTCGCGGCCGCCATCGGTGCCCGCATCGGCCGCTGGCCGCGTGGCCGGCGGCTGAGGCTCCGCATCGTCAGCCGCCGGGTACGCGCCGTTGCCCGTGCTGTCGATCGTGCCGTCCCTGCCAGCGATGCCGTCCCCGCCAGCGGTGCCGTCCAGACCAGCAGCCCCATCCGGACCGTAGGTGGTGCCGGATCCATCATCGGGCGCGTCGCTCAGGACGTCCATGATGGCGCGCTTGAGGAAGCGGACCTCGACGCCTGGCGAGACCTCGATCACCACGTCGCCATCCTCCACCGCGGTCACCGTGCCGTACAGTCCCGCCGTGGTACGGACCCTCTGGCCAGGGACGACACCACTTTGAGTCTGCATGGCCTGGCGCTGGCGATTACGCTGCGGCCTGATCATCAGGAAGTAGAAAACGCCGACGATCAGCAAAAGGATGATGATCAGTGTGAACGGTGAACCCGAGCTCGACTTCGCAGCCGCGAGCGGGGCCGCCGCAGGTGCTATAGGTGCTGTAGTTGCTATAGGGCCCATCAGGGGGCATCCTTCCATCTGGTTCAAATGCACGCGGTCACGCGGCCAGAAGCTCGAAGAGCTCTAGCGCCAACGTACAGCCGGTGACCGACTGTCGGAGTGTAGCGACCGGTGACCGTCGCTCCAACAGGCTACGGCCTCCCGGGCACTATTGTGTCGCGCCCGTGATCGTAGCGGGCCCGGTGCATAGCGGTGCGCACGATACCGGGTATTCCGGCCGCCCGTATCAGGGATCCGGGCGCCTCCTTTCCTGCAACGTACACGAACACAGCCAAAATGAGCCCATCTGGTGACGCGAACCGCGGTCGCGCGGCCACCGCCGACGCGCGACTCGCTTGCTCTGTGCTCGTGCTCCGCAAGGGGCTCGTGCTCCGCAAGGGGCTCCTGCTCCCCAAGTGGCTGGCTTCTGCTCCCCAAGTGGCTCGTGCTCTGCAAGGGGCTCGTCCTTTGTAAGCGGCTCGTGCCCACGCGCGCTGGCCGCCGCAGCCGGCGGCGCGAAGCCGGCGATTCGTGTCGCCAACGGGGCAAACGCATGCAAACGAAGAACACCCGGGCCCGGAACATGGTCACGCATTCTGTGGGCGTTCGAAGCCCCCACGTGGCCGGCCAGGGCAATCGAGTCGCGCAAGCCACTAATCAGGCATGAGGTCGAAGAGGATCGGCCCTTCGGGCTCCCCCGCCGCCTGCCACGACACGCCGCCGCCGGGCCGCGGTCCTGGCGGGGGAGCAAGGCCCAGATGTGCCCACGCGGCAGGGGTGGCGACTCGCCCCCGCGGCGTCCTTGCGAGCAGCCCGGCCCTGACAAGGAACGGCTCGGCGACCACCTCGACCGTCTCTGGTTCCTCGCCGACGGCGACGGCCAGCGTGGACAGCCCAACCGGGCCGCCGTTGAACCGCCGGAGCAGCGCGTCAAGTACCGCCTGGTCGAGCCGGTCAAGACCGTCCTCGTCCACCTCGTAGAGTTCGAGCGCGGCGCGCGCGGTCGGCCTGCTCACCACGCCGTCGGAGCGGATCTCCGCATAGTCGCGCACCCGGCGCAGCAGCCGGTTGGCGATCCGCGGGGTACCTCGTGAACGCCGCGCGATCTCCGCACCGCCGTCCGCGCGCAGCGGCACGCCGAGCAAACCGGCCGAGCGCCGGACGATGACCTCGAGTTCGCCAGGTTCGTAGAAATCGAGATGGGCGGTGAAGCCGAACCTGTCCCGCAGCGGCGCGGGCAGCAATCCCGCTCTCGTCGTGGCGCCGACCAGGGTGAACGGCGCGATGTCCAGCGGGATCGCGGTCGCGCCTGGCCCCTTGCCCACAATCACATCGACGCGGAAGTCCTCCATCGCCAGGTAAAGCATTTCCTCGGCCGGCCTTGCCAGCCGGTGGATCTCGTCGATGAACACGACCTCACCCGTGCTGAGCGTGGAAAGCACGGCAGCCAGATCCCCCGCCCGCTCGATCGCTGGCCCGCTGGTGATCCGCAGCGGCACACCGAGCTCGGCGGCGATGATCATGGCCATGGTGGTCTTGCCGATGCCGGGCGGACCGGAAAGCAGCACGTGATCAGGCACCCTGCCGCGCCGCTGCGCGCCGCGCAGCACGAGCGTCAACTGCTCGCGGACACGCCCCTGGCCGATGAACTCGTCGAGCCGCTTGGGGCGCAGCGCGCCCTCGATCGCCCGCTCGTCCGCGTCTGCGAGCGGGGAGACGACGCGCTCCTCGCCGGAGCCAGCAGCGGCCGCGTCTGCGGTGACGCCAGCGGTCACCTCTCCCGATACTGCAGCGGCCGCGTCTGCGGTGACTCCTGCGGACGCGTCACCAGTGGTGCTCACGGCGTTTGCCGCGCCGCGGCGCGGTACGGCGCTCACGAGCGGCCAAGGTGCCGGAGGGCAACGCGCAGCGCTACCGCCAGGTCGACCGGCTGGCCCTGGTCGCCGCTGCGCTGACCGTTCCCGCGCTGACCGTTCCCGTCTTGCGCGCTCTGCTCACCCGCGGACGCCGCGGCCATCGCCGCGAGTTCGGGTTCCACCGCGGCGACCGCCTGCTCGGCCTCGCGCGGTGACCAGCCGAGCCCGGTCAGGCCGGCCTGCAGCTGGTCGCGCCAGCCGCCTGGCTGGCCGCCGTCGGCCGCGAGCGCCGCCCGGGCCGCGGCAGCGCCTGCGCCGACCCCATCAGTGCTCAGGCCAGGCCCCGGCGCACCGAGCCGGCCCGCGAGCTCGAGAACGATCCGCTGCGCCCCCTTCTTTCCGATGCCTGGGACCATCATCAGGGCATTGAGGTCCTCGGCAGCGACCGCGCGGCGCAGGGCGTCTGGCCGGTGTACGCCGAGCATCGCGAGGGCCAGCCGCGGCCCGACCCCGCTCGCGGTCTGCAATAGCTCGAATACGGTCCGCTCGTCATCGTCGGCGAACCCATACAGGGTCAGCGCGTCCTCCCTTACCACCAGCGAGGTCGGCACGCGGGCGCGCTCACCGGGCCGTAGTCCGGCCAGCGTGGTGGGCGTGCACTGCACGGCAAGGCCGACGCCGCCCACGTCGACCACGGCGCCGTCGGGCGTGACAGACGACACCGTCCCGTCCACGTGGGCGATCACATTGCACCTCCTGCTGAATTTGCGCCCGGGGTCCCCGTGGTCCCCGTGGCCCTCCGGGGGCGCGGTGAAACGGCGGCCTCCTGTGGGTGGCCCGCGGCACCTGTCGCCCGGCCGCCCCCCGGCGCGTGCGCCGCTACGGCGCGGCTGAGCCGCTGCGCTGCAGCGCCGCGCCAGAGATGGCAGATGGCAAGGGCGAGCGCGTCCGCCGTGTCGGCGGGCCGCGGCGGGTCATTGAGCCGGAGCAGCCTGGTCACCATGCCTGTCACCTGCGCCTTGTCTGCGCGCCCGTTCCCGGTGACCGCGGCCTTGGCCTCGCTGGGCGTGTGCAGCGCCACCGGTATCCCGCGCCGCGCCGCGCACACGATCGCGACCGCACCCGCTTGCGCGGTGCCCATCACCGTGCGCAGGTTGTGCTGGCTGAACACCCGCTCCACCGCCACGGCGTCTGGGCCGTACCTGTCCAGCCAGGCCCCGATCTCCAGATCAAGCGCGAGCAGCCTGGCCGCCACGTCGTCGCTGGCCGGAGTCCGCACAACGCCCGCGCCAGCCAGCGAGAGCGGCCGGCCCGGCGCACCATCGACTACGCCAAGCCCGCAACGGGTCAGCCCCGGGTCAACCCCGAAAACCCGCATGGCGGCCACCATCCCGATTGCTGGCGAACACGTGTTCGGCACGAACGCTACCTGGCCCGCCCCGCGGTCACTCGCAGCGGCCCCGGCGTGTCGCCGATGCCGCGGCGTCCCGCCGAAGGCAGCAGCCAGGCGGGCCGTGGAAGCGTCAGGTCAGAACGTGTCCAGGCAGAACGGCTGCGCTGCGAACGCGGCGTCGAACAGTGCGTCAGTCCCTTCGTCTCCGCCGGTCGCGAGCCCGCTGCGGCGCAGCACGGGCAGCGTTGTGCCTGCGTAAAGGGCCGCAAAACCTCGCGCACCGAGAACGAGCGGCGCTGCGGCAGCCGTTTGGCATCTTTCGAGTGTGCCCTTGCCGCCGCCGACCGTGAGCATCCAGTCCCCCTGGTTACCCGGGCAGGCGGCATCCCGCAGCCGGAGCGCCGCGGCGACCTGCAGGCCGGCCGGGAAGCCGCGACCCGCCACCGCGGCCGGCGCGCCCACCACCCGCAGCATCCATTGGTCGTCGCTGGTCAGCTGCAAGTCACGTTCTCTCATCATGATCCCGAACGGCTCCGCGGGGCTGACCCGCACCCGGACGGTACTCGCCACAGACGAGGACGAGGCGAGCAACGCCCACACAGCCCTGCTGGTTTCCTGCGATCCGGCGAGCACGCGCTCGGCATGAATCTCGCCGTGACCGCCGAGCCAGCGGTAGGCGACGAACCCGTCGGCGGCCAGGTAACTAAAGAGCTCGTCGTCGGTGAGCCACTGCCTGACGACGGCGTCGTCCCAGCTGATCGGGCCGCACTCGCGCGCGCCGGCGTGCACCTCGGCATGAATCCGGCGCACCGCCGCCGCGTCGTCAGGGGTGGCGCGGCGCAGCGCTGAGGTCTGCGGCGCCGTGATCGTATGCAGCGAGCGCGCCTCGATCGCGGCCGCGTACGTATGACCTACCAGTTCCCAGCCCAGTGACCGGTAGATCGGCATCGTCGCCGGGTACAGCATCGACAGCGGGTAACCGGCCACCGCGATGTGGTCAAGTAGCGCGGTCATGAGCGCGCGTCCGATGCCCCTGCCGCGATCTTCAGGCGCGACGGCGACGCCGTAGACCCCGGCCATCGGCAGGTCACGGCCCAGCCACCACTGGCTTGTACGGTGGAACCCGGCGGCCGCGGCCATCCGGGTCCCCGCGAAAGCGGCCAGGTATCTGCGCTCGGCGATGGCGGCGACCTGCCGTGCCAACATACGTTGCCGCCGCGGGGGCGGCATCGGCCCGAACGCCCGCACGCTCAGATCGAGCAGCTCATCCAGGTCATCGGAAGGGCCGAGTTCGCGGATCTGCAGGTCCATGCCAGCTACCTGTCAGCCAACCTTCTCCATGACCTCGTCGCTGACCGAGTAGTTGGCGTAGACGTTCTGCACGTCGTCGCAGTCCTCAAGGACGTCGATCAGCCTGAACACCTTCTTGGCGTTCTCCTCGTCGAGCGGGATTTCCATCGTGGGCAGGAACGCGGCCTCCGCCGAGTCGTAGTCGATCCCGGCCTGCTGGAGGGCCGTTCGCACGGTGATCAGGTCGCTGGCGTCGCTCACCACCTCGAACGACTCGCCGAGGTCGGTCACCTCCTCGGCACCCGCCTCAAGCACCGCCGCGACGATGTCATCCTCGGTCAGCCCGTCCGCCCTGGGCACAAGAACAACGCCCTTGCGGTGAAACAGGTAGGACACCGAACCTGGGTCGGCCATTGAGCCGCCGTTGCGGCTGAACGCCGTGCGGACGTCGGACGCCGCGCGGTTGCGGTTGTCTGTCAGGCACTCGACGAGCACCGCGACGCCGCTTGGTCCGTAGCCCTCGTAGGTGACGGTCTCGTAGGCTGCGCCGCCCGCCTCGAGGCCTGCGCCGCGGCGCAGGGCACGATCAATGTTGTCGTTGGGAACCGAACTCTTTTTCGCCTTCTGGATTGCGTCGTAGAGCGTCGGGTTGCCCGATGGGTCACCGCCGCCTGTCCTGGCCGCGACCTCTACGTTCTTGATCAGTTTTGCGAAGAGCTTGCCGCGCTTGGCGTCGACGACCGCCTTCTTGTGCTTGGTGGTGGCCCACTTGGAATGGCCGCTCATGATCTCCCCTTCACGATGTCGGCAAAGAGCCGATGGATGCGGTCGTCCGCGGTGAGCTCCGGGTGGAACGCGGTGGCCAGCAGCGGCCCCTGCCGGACGGCCACGATCCTACCGGTGGAGCTGTCCCTGCTGAGGATCTCGACGGCCGCACCCGCCTGATCGACCCAGGGAGCGCGGATGAAGACCGCCCGCAGCCTGGGGCCCTCGATGCCCTGCACGTCAAGCTCTGTCTCGAATGAGTCCGCCTGGCGCCCGAACGCGTTACGCCGCACGGTCATGTCGATGCCGCTGAACGTCTGCTGGCCGGCCGCGCTGTCGACGAGCCGATCAGCCAGCATGATCATCCCGGCGCAGCAGCCGAACGCGGGCATTCCCGCGGCGATCCGCTTACGCACCGGCTCCATCAGCTCGAACGCGGTGGCCAGCTTCCAGATGGTGGTGGATTCACCGCCGGGGAGCACCAGGCCGTCGACCCCGTCGAGTTCGGACGGCCGCCTGATCGCGGCGGGCTGCGCACCGACTCCGCGCAGTGCTCGCAGGTGCTCCCGCACGTCGCCCTGCAGGGCGAGCACGCCTATGACCGGACTCGCGGACATGGGCAACCCTCCTGCCTGGACCCTGCCTGCCTGGACCCTGCCTGCCTGGACCCTGCGACATCGTGAAACTTCTGGAGAACCTGCACATTCAACACCCGGCGCCCATGGTCGTCATCCCCGCCGTCCAGCCAGGAGGCAGGTCGTCGACCGCGGCGACGTCACCGCGGGCGGTGATGGTGACACCTGCGGTGCCAAAGCCTGCGGCCTGAGATCGTGGCGGTGCCATGCTGATCAGGCAGTCGGGGGCGGAGCGAGAGGCGGCACCGCGGCACGTTGGGATCCAGGCCGAGGACGGCGCGGAGCACGAGTAGCCGAGCTGCGGTCGCCCACGCCTGCGGCGAGCGGGAGGCTGGATGAGGCAACGGTACACCGAACTCGGCGCGGTCGAAGCCGCGGTAGAGCTCGGGCGGCCCGCCGCCGAACGCCTCGACCCCGTCAGGCAGCCCGGTGGCCAGGCGGCCAGCCAGTCGACCGCAGCCGGGGCGGAAGTGGTGCTGTTGAGCACGCCGGACGAAGGCGGCTCGAGCCCTGCGCTAGGTGAGCTCAGGTAGTCGTCGCGGTTACCAGCCACGGCCCGCGTAGTGTTGCTGCGCCGGGAGGTCGTCGAGGTTGATGCCGACCATGGCCTCGCCGAGCCCGCGTGAGACCTTGGCGACCACGTCGGGGTCGTCGTGGAAGGTGGTCGCCTTGACGATCGCCGCCGCCCGCCGCGCCGGGTGACCCGACTTGAAGATGCCTGACCCAACAAAAACGCCCTCCGCGCCGAGTTGCATCATCATCGCCGCGTCCGCGGGCGTGGCGATACCACCCGCGGTGAAGAGCACCACGGGCAGCCGGCCAGCCCTTGCCACCTCTTCGACCAGGTCGTGCGGTGCGCCTAGATCCTTGGCTGCCGCGTAGAGTTCCGCACCGGATACGGTGGCGAGGCGGCGGATCTCGGCCGTGATCTGGCGCATGTGCCTGGTCGCCTCCACCACGTTCCCCGTGCCCGCCTCGCCCTTGGACCTGATCATCGCCGCACCCTCGGAAATCCGGCGCAGCGCCTCACCGAGATTGGTGGCGCCGCACACGAACGGAACCGTGAACTTCCACTTGTCGACGTGGTAGCTCTCGTCCGCAGGGGTGAGCACTTCGGACTCATCGATGTAGTCGACCCCGATGGCCTGCAGTACCTGAGCCTCGGCCAAATGGCCGATGCGGCACTTGGCCATGACGGGGATCGACACGGCGCTGATGATTCCGTCGATCATGTCGGGGTCGCTCATCCGGGCGACGCCGCCCTGCGCCCGGATGTCGGCGGGTACGCGCTCGAGCGCCATCACGGCGACTGCCCCCGCATCCTCGGCGATCTTCGCGTGTTCGGGCGTGACAACGTCCATGATCACGCCGCCCTTGAGCATATCGGCCATGCCCCGCTTGACCCGCACGGTGCCAGTCTGTGGGATCGAGCCGACCTCAGCAGGGCTGGCGCTGCTGCTGACGGATGTGCTGGCGGTGCTGCCGGACAATTCGGTACCTCACCTGAAGATGGATGACTCAGTGTGTCTCTACCGTCGCTGCTTAGCGTCGCTGCTTACCATCGCTACTTACCGTCTCTGATTTCTTTCTGCTTATCCGCAACGACGGTGCGACCTTTGCGGCGGATTGCCTGGCAGGGCCTACGCCGCGCGGTGCCGCGCCACGCTTTGCCGCACCGGCTCGTTCTATGATATTCGCTGCCGGCTGGCCGCCCCAACGGCCACTACGAGCCCGCAGCACGCCGGAAGTGGCCGAGTGCGCCGATCGGCAAGACCAGGCGGGTCCGCGCCGCGCCGCTGAGGACGTGCCACGCAGGCCGCGTCGCGCGCGGCTGCCCGCGACCCGGGCCGGGCCCTGGCCTGTCGTTCGATGGGCAGGTGGCGCCGGCGCTGGCGGCGACCAGAACGCTGCTCAGCCGCATGCCCCCGCGCCGCACGCGGTCTTGACAAGATCCCGCAGGTCCGCGCCGCGCCGCTGAGGACGCGCGCCACGCGGCGACCAGAACGCTTAGCCGCAGGCCCCAGCACCGCACGCGGTCTTTGACAAGATCACGGCGGGTCGGCGTCGCACGGACCTGCCCGGCCCTGTTGGTGCTGCTGGCTGCTGGGCGAGCATCCGCCGATTCACGTATCAGTATCTTGCTCTGGTCAGCCGGTGAGGCGGGGCATGCCGGCGCCGTCGGTACCGTCGCCCGCCTCCGGCGGCGCGTCGTCGATCTCGAAGAACATAGGTGCCTGGGCGCCGCCGGCGAGGCGCAGCAGCCGCACCAGGCGGCGGCGGCGCGCGGCGAGCGTGGCCGCGACCGCGTCGTTGTAGAACTTGCGCGCGAGGTAGACCTGGTGCCCCGCGGCCTCGATCTCGGCGAGCAACTCATCCGCGCCGGCCCTCGCGGCTAGCGACTCCCTGAAACCCGGCTGGTTGAACGCCGCGCGGAGGGCACGGGAAAGGTCGCTTTCCGCGAGCTCGCGTGGCTGCGCCTCCCCACCCTCCGCCACTACCGAACCGAGTCCACCCGCGGCCCTGGCGTCGTGCGCGGCTCCGGCGATCAGCAGGCTCGTGGCGGGGTCGAGCAGCCCAGAGCCGGCGAGCTCGAGCGCGACAGCGCTACGCCTCGCCAGTGCCGCGTCGAGGTTGGCGCGCGCCGCCTCGGCGCGGGCGTGCAGGCGGTCGACCCTGGTCGCCCGCCATGACACATAGAACCCAATGAGGACGGCGACCGCAACGACGATCGCCACATCCGTCAGTACGCCATCCATCGGTGTTCCCCAATGTCCGCAACGACCCCAACGTCAACGAGCGCGGCTTAGGTGAGCGCGGCACCAGGTGAGCGCGGCACCAGGTGAGCGACGACAGCAGACCTCGCGTGCCGCACTCGTTACTCAATTCATGGCGCGACGGCGACACGGTCGGCGCCCGGCACCACGGTCTCATAAACGCGGACCACATCGCGCGCGACCACTGACCAGTCGTAGGAACGCACGGCCGTCATCGCCGCGCGCGACACAGAAGCACGCCGCCGCGGGTCGTCGAGCAGCCGCCCGGCCGCCTTGGCCAGGCCCGCGGCGCTCCCGGTCTCGAACAGTTCACCGGCCTGACCGCCGCGCAACACCCGGCCGAACGCGTCCAGGTCACTCGCCGCGATCGCGGCGCCGGACGCCATGGCCTCGGCCAGGACGATGCCGAAGCTCTCACCACCGATATTGGGTGCGCAGAAGACGTCGACCGAATGGTAGAGGCTGGCCTTCACGTCCTCGCTGACCTCACCGAGGAGTACGACCCGGTCGCGTAGTGCGGCGGGGACCTTGGCTGCTACGTCGGCGATGTCGCCGGGTCCTGCGATGAGCAGGCGCAGCTCGTGGCGTTCCGCGGCGAGCAGCACGAACCCGTCGAGCAGGACCTGCAGGCCCTTACGCGGTTCGTCCATCCGGCCGAGGAAGCCGATCACGCCGCCATCGCCCGGCCAGCCGGGCAGCGGGGCCGCCCCTGCGTACCTGTGCACCGCGACGCCGTTCGGGATGAGCACTGCGTCGCCGCCCAGATGCTCGACCAGCGTCTTGCGCGCGGCCTCAGAGACCGCGATCCTCGCGCTGATCTTCTCGAGCGCCGTCTGCAGGACAGGGTGCGCGGCATGCAGTGCGCGAGACCGCACCATCGCGGTGTGGAAGGTCGCGACGATCGGACCTGACGCGACCCAGCAGGCCAGAAGTGACAGGCTCGGCGCCATGGGCTCATGTACGTGCAGGACGTCGAAGCCGCCGTCGCGGACCCAACGGCGAACCCGGCTCACGGACAAGAAACCGAACGCTAGCCGGGCCACGGAACCGTTGTAGGGCACCGGCATCGCCCGCCCGGCCGGAACCACATAAGCGGGTAGCGGCATGTCGTCGTCGGCGGGCGTGATGACCGAGACCTCATGGCCGAGCCCGATCAGCGCCTCGGCGAGGTCCCGCACGTGCGCCTGCACCCCACCGGGAACATCCCAGGTGTACGGGCAGACGATACCTACTTTCACGGGTCCGCGCTTTCTTTGTCCGCGTTACCCGCCGCGCCTACGGCCGCGCTCGCCCGCGCCACCGCGAGCCTGTCCGGGTCGAGGTCGGCGACGAATACCTTCTGTAGCATGTGCCAGTCCTCCGGGTGCTCGCGGATGCCCGTCTCGAACACGTTCGCCATCTGCTGGGTCATCACCGCAACCTTCTCTTTCCTGGTGCCATCGGCAGGCACAGGGACCGCGCTGCTGATATCGGCATGCCAGAGGTCGCCCTCGAACCAGAGTGTCACCGGTATCAAGGCCGCCCCCGTCTGCACGGCGAGGGCGGCCGGGCCCGCAGCCATCCGGGCGGTCTCGCCGAAAAACCTCACCTCGACGCCGCTCGCGGTCAGATCCCTGTCGCAGACCAGGCAGACCATGCCTCCCGCGCGCAGGCGCTGAGCCATCACACCGAACGGGGCCGCGCCACCGGTGAGCGGCAGTGCCTCGAAGCCGAGGCCTTCACGGAACGCGAGAAACTTCTGGTATAGCGCCTCGGGCCGCAGGCGTTCCTCGACCGTGGTGAACGAACCCGCGCCCCGAAGGATGATCCACGCCCCGGCGTGATCCCAGTTGCCCATGTGCGGAAGAGCGAAGATCACGCCCCGGCCCGCCGCCATGTAGGCGAACGCAGCCTCCTCGCCGTCCCCGGAGCGCATGTTGGCCAAAATCCGCTCCCGGCCGATCACAGGCAGCCGGAAGATCTCCAGGAAGTAACGCAGATAGGACCGCATTCCCGCACGGGAAAGCTCGCGCAGCTGCGTCCCGGTGGCAGCGGGCCCGACGACCCGGCGCAGATTTGCCTCGAGTTGCTGCACTCCCCTGCCCTGACGTCGCCAGATGATCTCCGCGACGAGCATGAAAAGGGTCCGCGCCCATGCCTCGGGCATCCGTTTGACCACGGTCCAGCCGAGCGAATACCCCGCCGCGATCATGCGGTCCTTCAGCGCTTCCACACTGTCTCCCTCAGCTACCTCGGGGGTGTCGTCGGCGTGGTTGATGACGGGGGCGTCGTCGGCGGCTGAGGCGTCGTCGGCTGAGGCGTCATAGGTGCTGTGGGCGGAGCGGGCGGGGGCGTCGTGGGCGCGGCGAGCGCACCGCGGCGGACATCGAGTACCCGCTGCCCGAAGGTGACCACGCTGCCCGCTGCGATCAGCCATAGGCCCGCCGCTAGTACGTAGGGGACACCAAGGCCGGCCAGCCCAGTCGAGACCAGGCAGACAAGCATTCGTTCAGGCCGCTCAGCTATGCCTATTCCACAACGAAGTCCAAGCCCTTCAGCGCGCGCCTTGGCGTAGGACACCAGCAGGCTCGCCACCAGGCAGAACAAGGCGACACCTGCGAGCAGCCTGCTCCGGCCGCCACCGAAGAACCACAGCACGAGGCCGGAGAAGACCGCGGCATCGGCGATGCGATCCATGGTGGAGTCGAGGAACGCGCCCCACGAGCCAGTACTCCCCGTCACCCGGGCCACCGCACCGTCCAGCATGTCGGTCAGGACGAACGCTGTGCACACCATCGTGCCCGCGAACAGGTGGCCGGTCGGGAAGAGGCTCAGCGCGCCGCACGAAACGCCGACCGTGCCGACGACGGTGATCTCGTTCGGCGTCACGCCTGTCCGGGCAAGCGCACGTCCGATCGGGATGAGCACCCGGTCGAGGACGGGTCGCAAGGCGTTGAGCATGGCCGTCCGATCTTAGTGCGTGCGCCTGCGCGCCAGTTGGGTCAGGGAGGCGCTGGGTGGGCCGTGGGTCGGTGGGGGCCTGGCGCGATTGGGGCGCGCCCGGTGATTCCGGGTGAGGGGTTGTGGTAACGGCGTCCGCAGGTAAAGGCTGAACACACCGCAAGGTGAACACACACAACCCGGCAGGAGGCGATGCGGGTGGCGGACAAGGCAGGGGCCGCGGGAGCCGCGGGCAGGGCACCAGTGGCCGACCGGCCCGACGGGGTCCGTAACGTCGTGCTGGTCGGCCACTCGGGAGCAGGCAAGACGACGCTGGTAGAAGCGCTGCTTGCAGTCACGGGAACGATCCAGCGCCCCGGCCGGGTCGAGGACGGCAGCACGGTAAGCGACTTCGATGAGGTGGAGGTCAGGCAACAGCGTTCCGTGAACCTGACCCTCGCACCTGTGATGCATGCGGGCATCAAGATCAACCTTCTCGACACGCCCGGATATGCCGACTACGTCGGGGACCTTCGTGCTGGGCTCCGCGCCGCTGATGCCGCGCTTTTCGCGGTATCAGCCGCGGAAGGCATCGACGGGCTTACCCGCATGCTATGGGACGAGTGCGCCGCAGTGGGGATGCCCCGTGGGGTGGTTGTCACCAAGGTGGATCATCAGCGCGCCAATTTTGAAGAGGTGCTGTCGATCTGCCAGGACGCGTTCGGCGACGGCGTCGCCCCGCTGTATCTCCCGGTGGCCGGTGAGCGCGGCGAGGTCCGAGGCCTCGTCGGCCTCCTCTCACAACGGTTCTTTGACTATTCGAGCGGGACCCGCACGGAAACCGACCCGGCTCCCGATGACCTCCCGCAGGTCGAGGACCTGCGCGGCACCCTCATCGAGGGCATCATTCAGGAGAGCGAAGACGAAGGCCTGATGGACAGGTACCTGTCCGGTGAGGAGATCGAGGCCAAGGTTCTCGTCGAAGACCTCGAGAAGGCGGTCGCCAGGGGCAGCTTTTATCCTGTGCTTGCCACCTCGGCCCCGCACGGGATCGGCATGACCGAGTTGCTCGAAGTCATCACCCAGGCGTTCCCCTCCCCACTCGAGCACCCGATGGCCGCCGTCACCACAGTGGATGGCGCACCAGTTAACGGGCTGACGTGCGATCCGAAGGGCCCGCTGCTCGCCGAGGTGATCAAGACCACGTCCGACCCCTATGTAGGCCGGATCAGCCTGGCCCGGGTGTTCTCAGGGACCCTGCGACCCGACGTCGTGCTGCACGTCTCCGGGCATGGGATGGCAAAAAGGGGACACGCCGACCACGACGCGGACGAGAAGGTCGGTGCCCTCACCTCGCCACTAGGCAAACAGCAGAGGACCGTAGCCCAATGCGTGGCGGGCGACATCTGTGCGATAGCGAAGCTCAGTTCTGCGGAGACGGGCGACACCTTGTCGGAGAAGGAGCGGCCGCTGCTTATGGAGCCGTGGTCGATGCCTGAGCCGCTGCTTCCTGTCGCGATCAAGGCCAAGTCCAAGGCCGACGAGGACAAGATGTCCCAGGCGCTTGCCCGGCTTGTGGCCGAAGACCCGACGTTGCGGCTGGAGATGAACGCCGAGACCCGTCAGCTTGTCCTTTGGTGCATGGGTGAGGCGCATGTCGATGTGCTCCTCGATCGGCTGGCGAACAGGTACGGCGTTGAGGTTGAGACCGTTCAGCTGCGGGTGCCGCTGCGGGAGACCGTCGCTGGCAAGGCTCAGGGGCTGGGCAGGAATGTGAAGCAGACCGGCGGTCACGGCGAGTTCGGGATCTGCCACATCGAGATCGAGCCCAGGCCATCCGGGGCCGGTTTCGAGTTCGTGGACAAGATCGTCGGTGGTGTCGTGCCGCGAAACTTCATTCCGTCCGTCGAAAAAGGCGTCCGGGCTCAGATGGAGCTTGGCGCAGTGGCGGGTTACCCGATGGAGGACATCAGGGTCACGCTGTTCGATGGGAAGGCGCACTCCGTCGACTCGTCCGACATGGCGTTCCAGAAGGCAGGCAAGCTGGCGCTCAAGGATGCGGCTGACAAGGCTGGCGTGCTGCTGCTCGAACCTGTCGACGAGGTGTCCGTGCTCGTGCCTGACGACTACGTCGGTGCGGTTATGTCTGACCTTTCTTCGCGTAGGGGGCGGGTGCTCGGCACCGAGTCTGTGGCTGGCGGGCGGACCCTGGTCAAGGCCGAGATCCCTGAGCTCGAGATATCCCGCTACTCCATCGATCTGCGCTCGATGTCGCAGGGGACCGGCACCTTCACCCGGTCCTACCTGCGTCATGAACCGCTGCCGTCACATCTGGCCGACAAGGTGGTGAGCGCGGCCAAGGCTGACTGACAGGCCGTTTCATGATGGCGGTGGGTTGTCCACCGACGTCGGCCCTGACGCTATGTCCGGCCCGAGCAGAACGAGCCTGATCGTTGGCCCGCAGGGGGCGCTGCAGCACCCCCTGCGGGCCAACGACGGTTC
>DATIYI010000429.1:0-2515 GCA_035517695.1 Streptosporangiaceae bacterium | reverse complement strand
GGAACATGTTCGCGAAGGTCGCGCCCAGGAAGGTGCCGTAGGAGGTGCCGTAGTAATACAGCTTCGGCTCGCCTGCGGCCTGCCGCATCAGGTCGAGGTCGCGCGCATTGTCGGCGGTCGAGACGTGCGCCAGCAGCGCGTAGTCGCGTCCGGCGCAGTGCCGGTTCAGCCGGGCATGAATGCGCGCCCACCTGGCCTGCTGCGCCGAGGTCAGCGGCGGGAAGTCAACCGGCGCGACCAGGGCCTGCTCCTCGGCCGCGGTGTCGAAGCACTGGACGGCTGGCGAGCTCAGCCCGCCCATGCCGCGCGGGTCCCACGAGACGATGTCGAACTTGTCGATCACCCGGGCGCCGAAGCCCTTCAGCAGCGCCGGCAGGAACACCGATCCAAGCCCGCCCGGGCCGCCGGGGTTAAAGAACAGCGTGCCAATGCGCTTGCCGGGGGTTCCGGCGGGGTGCCTGACGAGACCGAGAGAGATCTTGCGGCCCGCCGGATCAGAGTAGCTCAGCGGTACCGCCAGCCTGGCGCACTGCAAGCCCGCCAGGCTCGGGTCTCCCGACTGCGCAGCCGGGCACTTCGACCAGGCGATATGCGGCACCTGAAGCGCCGTGGCAGCCGTGCGCGGCGCTAACGCCGACGCGATGGCCGCTAACGCGCCGGGCGAGGCACCTGCCGCAGCCGGCCATAGCGAGAACGCCGCCATGGCCGCAGCCACAGCCACCAATGACATGCGTAATGACCGCTTCATCGTGCTCCTCCGCGCGTTGCCGATGGCCGGGGGAGCCGCTCACCGATTGCTGGGCGCATTTCGTCATGAATTCCAGCACGGGTACCGCCAGTGACCTAGTGACGCGGACGCGGGCCTAGCTTGCCGCACTGGCCCAACTACGGTCGCCGGCTACACCGTTGCCAGCTTCCGGTCGGCCGCTTCGTCATCGCGATCACCGCCTGGCTGAGTTCTCCTGGCCACGATCGCCAGGGCGCCCTGATCGCCCTCGCGCTGAATAACTCTTCCAGCTTCGGGAGCGATCTGTCCGGGCCGTGCACACCGTCTGGCTGTTCCGTTAACATTGTGGTCCGCCGTCCGGCGGACGCTAACCGCCGATGGGCGCGGCGGCGAACCGGGCTTCCTGGTGGCGACGGGCGCCCATATCGGGACGATCTGGCGGCGTCCTGTGGTGAAGGTAGTCCCCGCCAGCGGTGAGATCTCCTCGAGTATTCACCATTGCGTGAATGCGATGCTGGAAGATCACCAGAATCCTGGAGAACGCCCAGGTCAGGGGCACAACAGACGGGTGCGCCGCCAGGGACTTGAACCCCGAACTCGCGGATTAGGAGTCCGCCGCTCTGCTATCAGATCAGTGCTCTCCGTGCCGGTCTGTGCCGGTCCGCGCGGACTTCGCCTCGGATCCCTGCCGGATCGTGCCGGAGGCTGACGGGCGTTACCGGGGCAGACGAGCAAACAACGGGCAGACAGCAAGATCATCAACAGCGGGCACTGAGGCGATCACGGGCCGGCGTCCGGGCGCATTTGGGATCCAAACTGGAGCCCGGCCAACCCGATGATCCATCGCCCGTGCGGGTCCCTACGGCATCGTGAAGCGCCCTGTGACGGCGAGCCATACCCCGCGCCATGGCACGCGGCAGGTAACCCGGAACTCTCGGCGCGAGCGTGCCGCGACCTCCGGCCTGCCAGCAGACCTGGCTTGGGACGGCCCCACTCCGGCAGGAACGGTAAGAGTTCCTCGCTTTGCATCCCAGCCCGTCGGGGCGAGGAACCGGCCAGACAGGGCGTGACGGGTTACCGAGCGCTGTTGCGCACTTCGCGATGGAGTTGGCCCCGTGGCTGTTACCGAGGGTGACCGATGGGCGGTCTTGCCGGAATGCGAGGTTGAACCAGATCGCCGAATCTGGTTCGCGTGTTCAGCTGGTGATTCAGTACCAGCGAGGTTGCCAGATTGGCTGTTATGCGCAGCACTGACCCTGGGCAGAGGCCTGGTCAAGAGGCTAGCGCGTCAACGGCGGTTCGAGCCGCCGTTGAGCTGATGGTCGGGACTGCAGCCCGATAGCTGCGCACCGAGGACTTAGTCGCCTGTGCTAGCCGGTGCTGGCTGACGGATTGGGTGCTTACGCGGACTTGCTGGCCGGGATGGCTGGCTGCAGACTTGCGTGGTGGGCCGGCTCAGGGGCGATCGGTGAGCCAGGGACCGCGCAATGAGCCAGTCATCCGGACTCCTGACCGGCGTCTGCGGGTGTTCGTGAGTTCCACGCTGGGCGAGCTAGCCGACGAGCGGCGGGCCGTCTCGCGCGCGATCGAGGCGCTGCGCCTGACCCCGGTGATGTTCGAGCTCGGGGCCCGGCCGTACCCGCCGCAGGAGGTGTACCAGCAGTACCTGGCGCAAAGCGACGTGTTCATCGGGCTGTACTGGCAGCGGTACGGGCAGCCCGCCCCGGGCATGCAGGTCTCCGGCCTGGAGGAGGAGTTCGACCTGTCCGGTGCGCTGCCCCGGCTGCT
>DATIYI010000428.1:0-2439 GCA_035517695.1 Streptosporangiaceae bacterium | reverse complement strand
TCCATCAGCCGGTGATCGTAGCGTGCTACCGGCGAGCGGCACAGGGTCAGCAGTCCCGCCCGCCTGGCTGCGTGGTGACTAATCACCACATATGGCCTATTTCCCGACGCGACGCGACGCGCCGGGGTGCCGGGGGCGGTGGCCAGTGGTGACGTATGGCTCTGGCGGGGCATCGCCAGTATTGATTAACTATTCGTAGTCGGATGAATGCTCCAGGTAGCTGCCGGGGGGATCACGTGGGGCGCCGTGCTTGGTGGTGTGGGTTCGTCATCTGCCTGATCACCGCGCTGGCCCTGCCTGGCTGCGCGGGCGGTCGCGGCCAGCCCCAGCCGGTCACGCCGGTCACGATCAGCTCCCCTAACTTGATCGGCATCGGGCTGGTGAGCATCGCCAACGCGATGGGGTTCTTCCGCGCCCAGGGACTGCGAGTACGGCTTGCGCCGTTCCAGACGGGCGCGCTGGCCGTGGAATCGATGCTCCGGGGCCGGGCGGATTTTGCTGTCGCCTCAGAAACCCCGGAGGTCAAGGAGATACTCAACGGGCACCGGCTGGCTGTGGTCACCAACCTCGTGCACTCAGACGATGCCCTGGCCATCGTGGCGCGACGCGATCACGGGATCTCCTCGCTCGGCGACCTGCGCAGCAAGCGGCTCGGCGTCGCGATCGGGACCTTGGCGGATTACTTCGCCTACCTGTCGCTCACCACCGCCGGCGTGCCCGCGCGTGACGTCACGCGCGTGAACCTCACCACGGGCTCCAACCCGGCGGCTCTGCTCAGCGGGAAGGTCGATGCCGTTTCGACGGCCGAGCCGCAGGTACAGCAGCTGGCCTCGATGCTCGGGGCACGGGGCATCACGTTTTCCGAGCCCGGGCTGTACATCGCCTCGAACAACCTCGTCACCACGCCGTGGTACGCGGCGTCGCATCCTGGCGTTGTCATGGACGTGGTACGTGGCCTGGCCGCCGCGCAAGCCTTCACCGAGCAGCATCCGCAGGAAGCTGAGGCGCTGCTCTCGCACATATTGGGTCTCAGGCCAGGCTTGGTCAGCCGCCTGTGGCCTACGCTTGACTTCCGGATCGGCCTCGATCAGGTCCTGCTGACTAACATGGAGCGGCAAGCCGCCTGGATGATGAGCACCCGGCAGGTCAAGGCGCGGACCATACCCGACTTCTTGCAGGACATCGACCCGAGCGCCTTGCGCGGCGTCGCCCCGGCGTCGATCACCATAGCTGGGCTGCGCGCAGGTGCGGCGCCAGCCGGAACGCCGTGAGGATCCGCACCAAGCTTGCGTGCATGGTCGCGAGCGCATTCCTTGCGGCGGGCGCCATCGTGGCGGTGATATGGATCTCAAGCAACGACTTGGAACGCCTGCAGGACCAGCAGGGGCAGGTGGAAGCCCTATCGAGCTCAGCGTCGCAACTGGGCACGCTGACCTTGCAATACCTACTCGGCCCGAATCCCACGGCCGCAGCGCAGTGGCGGGCGACCGCCGCCCAGGCCGCGGCCGACGCCCGCACGCCGAGCTTCAGCGGCAAGACGAAGCAGTCGCTGCAGGGCCTCGAGGTCGCGACTATTCAACGGAGCACAGGGCTCTTCGAGCATCTAGTCGCGTCCACCCCGGGCCAGCCGCAAGCCCGCTCGGTTCTCGTGGAGGCGCTCCAGCTGCAAACTCAGGAGATCGCGGCGACAGCCTCGCAACTGCAGCAGCTGAACCGCCAGGACACAACGCAAGCCATCGCTGCTGCCGATCAACGAGTGCTGATCCTGGCTGGGGCGCTTCTCATCACGCAGGTCCTGTTGGCGCTGTGGATCGGCGGCGGCATGTACCGGGCGCTGGGGGCGCTGGAACATGGGGCGCAGGCGGTCGGCGCCGGGGACCTCTCCTACCGGATCGGGCTTCGCCGGACGGACGAGCTCGGGCAGGTCGGCAGTGCCTTCGACAGCATGACGGCTAGCCTGCAGGCAGCCAGCGCGGCCCTGAGGCAGGCCAACTCGAACCTCGAGCGACGGGTCGCCGCCCGCACCGCCGAACTGGAGGCGGCCAACCGGGACCTCGGGGCGTTCGACTTCTCAATCGCGCACGACCTGCGCAGCCCTCTCAGGTCGATCGACGGCTACTCCGCCATTCTCCTCGAAGAGAACGCGGACGAACTCTCCGACTCCGCCCGGGAAATGCTCGCGAAGGTACGCGACGGCGTCCAGCGGATGTCACTCCTTATCGACGGCCTGCTCAGGCTGAGCCGGGCTGGCCGGCTGGAACTGCACATACGGGAGGTCGAACTGACGGGGCTGGTTCAGCGTGAACATTCAGATCCACTGACCACGTGGCGGTGCTGGTGTTAATGAGAGGTTCCCGGATGGTTGGCTGGTCGGCTTGGCGTGTCGCATTGATTACTTAGGGCCGGCTCTGATGTAGTCCCGGTGTGCCCGATCCGCCC
>DATIYI010000427.1:0-7111 GCA_035517695.1 Streptosporangiaceae bacterium | reverse complement strand
CTAACCCGCCACAGGGCCACCTAGAGCCTGGATGCATGCTCTCCGGCGTATCCGCCTGCGTAGTCGTACCTCCTGGCGATACGTGGCCGCCGAGGTTCCGTTATGCCGTGCCGACCCGTACCGGCCGCTTATCGATCAGGTAGGCGCCCCCCGCGTGCCCCTGGTTGTGGACATGCCCTTAACGGCTCCGCGGGCTGGGCCGCGGCGTTGAGGCTGCGGCCTACGGTACGAGGCCAGGCGCGGGATAAAGTGAACTGGGCGATGAGGCCCGCCCTTAGGTGCACGCCAGTGCTGATGGCTTCTGCTGACGGAATGTCACGTGGAGGCCAGCATGCCCGGATACCAGCGGGCCGCGGAGCGGCAGTTGCCTAACAGATCCGGTCTGACCGTGACGGCGCACTGGCCGTCCTCTTGGTACCGGCGCCGGGTGGCGGCCGGGCCCGCGCCTGCTGCCGCCGGGCGGCATCGGCATCAAGGCTCGGCGGCGTCACATGGACAGCCATTGTCGGGGCCGATGCCGGTGGCTGATCTGGCTTTCGACGCGCCGCGGGCATCCCGGCACGCGCCTGCGCGGCTCGACCGGGTGGGCCGGCGGACGCGCTCCCCGTGTTCCGGATCTGGCTGGATACCTGGATTGACGCCCAGGCCGAGGATGCCATCCGGCGGAACTGGTCCGGCACCGGAGGTCGAAAGCGCGCACCCTTACCTGCCAGAAGCCTGCCCGATGGAGGACGTGTGGAAATCGAAATCATTGTGGAGATCCCGCAGGGCTCGCGGAACAAGTACGAGATGGATCACGCCAGCGGGCGGATCCGGCTCGACCGGATGCTGTTCACCTCAACCCGCTACCCGCTCGACTACGGCTTCATCCCAGACACGCTGGCCGAGGACGGCGATCCCCTCGACGCGATGGTCCTGCTCGCCGAGCCGACGTTCCCCGGCTGTTCGATCTCAGCTAGGCCAGTTGGGGTGTTTTGGATGCACGACGAGCACGGGCCCGACGCCAAGATCCTGGCAGCGCCCGCACGCGACCCGCGGTATGCAGGCGTCCGGGACCTGGGCGATGTCCCCGAGCACCTGCGCGGCGAGATCGGCCAGTTCTTCGACATCTACAAGGAGCTGGAGCCGGGCAAGGGCACCGACGTGCGAGGCTGGCAGGACCGCGCCGCAGCGGAGCGGGAGATCACCGCCGCCCTTGCGCGGGCCCGCGTTTCGATGCCGACCGGGCGGCAGATCCGCTCCGTTCGGGATCCGTAGGACTGCTTACCCTCTTAACGCCCCGGCAGCCTGATATGCCGGGTTCTACGGTCCGGGCGCGAGCTTGCTACCGCCGTACTGCCGACATTCCTGACCTGCGTGCTCCGCGCCCACGGCGGGCGCACTCGGGCTGGTCGCGGCGGGCGCCGTGATCGAGTGCCTGCGGCCGAGCGGACTGAACTATCTGAATTATCGCTCGAGGTCGCGGGGCACCACGAAGCCGGTCAGCCGGGCGCCGCCGGGATCAAGATCCCGCCAGGCGCCCGGTGTGGCCAGGACCGCGAGCGCGCCAGTAGGAAACTTTGCCTGCATCCGCTGCAGCGCGTCGGCGGCGTGGGCGTCCGCGTGCTTACCGGCCAGCGTGCCCGCCAGGTCCGGGACACCAGGATCGTGCCCGACAAGCACCAGCGTTCTTACCCCCTGCGGCGCCTGGCGCACGAGGCCAAGCAGGGCCGTCCCGGCGGCTCCGTAAATTCGCTCCTTAAATGCGACCTGCGGGGATATATCCAGCTCGCCGGTCATGAGCTGCCAGGTCTCCCGGGCCCGCTCGGCCGTGGAGCACAGCACCAGATCAGGCCGGTAACCGTGGGCCCGCAGCCACGCGCCCACCAGTGGCGCCTGCCGGCGGCCGCGCGGGCCGAGCGGCCGCTCGTGGTCCGGCACGTCCGGCCAGGCCGACTTGGCGTGCCGGACAAGCAGGAGGAGGCGCGGTCCGCCGCGGCCTGTCACGGCGCTGACATGAGCAGGACCGGCACGGTGCGCGTACGCGCCGTCGCGTCGGCGACGTGGCCGAGCCTACCGGGGACCACGCCGCCGTTGCCGTGACGGCCGACCACCAGCAAATCGAACCCGTGCTCAGCCGCATAGCCGCACAAGGTTCGGGCCACGTGCCTGTCCGCACCGAACTGCAGGCTCATCCGAGCGCATCCAGGACCGGCAAGCTCCAGGCACAGTTCCTCAAACGGCCAGCGGACCCGGTCACGCACCGCGTTCTTGTCCGCGGATCGCTCGACCGCTGTCTCGGCGTGCCCACCGGGCGGCAGCACCGCCAGCGCGACCACATGCCCCCGGTCATCTCCGGCGATGGCTGCTGCCGCGCGCATCGCGGCTATGGCGTCCCTCGAGGCGTCCCATCCGACAAGGACCCGGCGAAACGGCTGAACGGCGGACATCGGCGCTCCTTCCGTGGATCCACGCCACGGGATCCCGAATTTCTCCCGGCTAGCACTGTCCTCCCGGGGTTAGCGCACCCGCAAACCCGGGCGACCGGTGCCATCCAAGGCCTCCGGCCGGGACTGCCACGACTCTGCGCCGCACGCCTCGATGTCGGAGCGCGATGCCCGCGCGGCACACGAAGACCCGTACGGTCATCACCGGCTGGCCTGTAACCAGCTCAACGTGGTTGAGCCCGACGCCACAGCGCCAGTAGAGATCCCCGGCAAGTTGCCTGCTGAGCGGGACGAGTTCGGCAAAGCGTTTCCAGACCGGACCGCCGGTCGGCACGCGCGCGATCGTGTACTCGCGGAGAGCAGCTTCGATAACTGCGTCGGAGGACAGTACATCGATCAGCTCGATCTCCGCCGGGCCCGACTGCGGGACGGCGCTGCCGACCCGGACCGAAAGCCCGAACGAAGGCGCGCTGCGCAGAACCATGTTGTGCGATATCCCAAGCAGGCGGCCGACTTCTACGGCGGTCACGCCGACGGAGCTGACACCGTTGTAGAGGGCGAGCAGAACCTCGGCCGGTATTATGCGGCGGTCCTTACGATTCCAGCCGCCCCGGGTGCGGACTTCGATGCCGTACCGGCGTAGGCAATCGCGGATGGTCCGGGGATGCCCAAAAGCCGCCCGATCTGCGCGGATGCGAGGCTGCAGGTAAACCTGACCCGATAGCGCCGCCTGTCGATTACCAGGAGGCAGCACTTGGTAGCCGGAGCCCAGCCACACTGGGCCTGCCCGGGAGAAGCTCGTCACAACTGCGCTTTGGCTGGTCTCGATCTCCGTTGCCTTCGGACTGCTCTCGGGCGCGGTTTCGTTGATAACCGGTCTTCAGGATCACAGCCTCGGTGTCTTCGCGATCGGACTGGGTGTCCTGGCCGACGTGACGGGCTCGGCGGTCCTGATCTGGCGGTTCGGCGCAGAGGGCCGCCAGCCAGTGCAACCGAACACGGCAGAAGCCCGCGCGGCCGTCATTGTCGCCGTCGCCCTGGCCGTCGTCAGCGTGGTGCTCATCGTCCAGTCTGTCCTTGCGCTTGCTTCCCGCTCCCGGCCCGGCACGTCGAGCGTGACCCTCATCGCGGCCGGCGTGTCCCTTGCAGTGCTTGCCCCGCTAGCATTCGCCAAGCGCCGTCTCGGCAGGCGGATGGGCAGCCGCGCGCTCCAAGGAGACGGTGCCCTCAGCGGCATCGGAGCAGCGACCAGCCTGCTCGCGCTCGCTGCCCTGACACTAAACGACGCCCTAGGCTGGTGGTGGGCCGACCGGAGCGCAGCACTGGTCGTAGCGGCCCTCGCAGCCACCGAGGCATGGCATACCGCGTGCGCCGACGAATGCCATCGGGCCGGGGCTGGCCGGCACACCAGCCTCGCCCGCCAGCACGAGCATATGGACACCCGCGCAGCCTTGGACGCCACCGACGCCGCCACCGGCCGCACACGACACGGCCACGAAGACCGGTCGGCAAGCTAGATGCGCATCCGGCGCTGGCAACGCCGGCACTGCCCGGCCGAACACCTGTCCCGTCCGGGCCGGAGTTCTGCTGTTTCGTCGTGGTTGCAGGAGCCTCTTCATCCTGAACTAGCGGCAATGCTGGTCGTTGGTCGCCTCCCCAGCGAGCGTGCACGGTGACGACGCGGAACCACGGTCAAGTACGAGAAGTCAATGGTCACTCGGCGACCACAGATACGAGGGATGTGTCGGTATTTGCCGCGTTGCCGTTGACCTGACTGCGGGTGAACTGGGAGAGCTGGCTCGCCGCCTCCTCCGCCCGTCCCTGCACCTGGACCTCGTAGCGCGGCGATTCCGGTATGCAACGGCGCAGGTAAATCACGGGCTCGACACCGAGCGCGAGCATCTTCCGCCACGCGACACCGTCGCCCACGCCGGCGCCGAGCAGCGCCAGCGCGATGAGCGGCCCGACGATGAGCCCGAGCGCCTGCACCCAGCACGACGGCGACAGCGCCGACCCCAGCGCGCCTCCCACCATGATCGCCGCAACTACCCAGTACACGCGCTTGCGCCCGGCCACGTCGGGGCCTGTCGTCAGAGAGCCGTTACATGCGCTTCCACAGCTATGGGCCGGTCGAGATCGCCGCGCGTGCGGAGCTCTACATCCGCTGAACACCGGAACTCGACAGCATGCGCGCTCCGGCATCGAGTAGCGGGGATTCCCCACCGCCGGGACCTCCGGCGGCCGGGGAATCCCTCACGGACATCACCCATCCCGGGGCGGACACGCCCTGTATCAAGAGCAGGCCAACCGGGCGTCTGAACCGCCCCGGAGTTTAAGGGGATGATCTGTTCGAGGCCGCCGACGGCGAGCTGCGCCGCGAGCGGAGATGTATCTCACGCAGCGGCCTGAGGTCGCCGACCTGCGCAGCAGCGTCGTCTACGAGCACATCCGCAACCCGCGCCGGTCAAGGCATCGGCGAGGCGATGTTCGACGCCGCTCAGCTGTTCGAGAGCCAGCCACTGCCCAGCGGACGGCGCATCGGGATCGTGAGCAACTCCGCAGGTGTGGCCACGCTCGCCGCGGACGCCTGCGCGACGCGCGGGCTGGAGCCGACCGAGGCGAGCGACGCGCCCTACCCCCTGATCCTCGGGATCGGCGCCGGACCGGACGAATACGCCACGAGCATCCGCGAGCTGCTCGGCGACACCGGCATCGATGCGCTACGTCGACCATTACGAGGGTGACCCAGAGACCATTCTGGATGCGATCTCCGCGGTCTCAAGGGGCCAGCCCAAGTCGGTTGTGGCATCTGTCGTGCGCTCGGACGGCCAGCTGCCTCCAGGAACGGCCCGGGCGTGCCGAACTTCTTGTTCCTGGAGTCGTGTGCCGCCGCGCTCGCGCGCGCCGCGAACGCCGCGCCTGGCTGTCGCGCCCGCTCAGCGAGGCCCCGCACTACCCCGGCCTGAACGCGGCAGCGGCGGGCGCACTGATCGCTTCACTGCCTGATCGCGGGAATCCCGGTTGTCGCGTCTGATCGCTGCCGCGATCTGGAGGGCGCGGTCGCGGTGGCCCACGTGGCCGCTGGCACTGCTGGCTGCCTCTTGTCGGCGACCGCGGTTTCTGTCTGACGCTGCCAGCCGGGTCACCTGATAGGTGCGCGCCCCGGTTTGGATCGGTTCCGTCTCCGGGAGGCGCCTGCTGACCGTTTCTGCTCAGGTGACGACTATTGACCAGCCCGGCAGCTCGGTTCGTGTTGCCGGGCGTGCTGTCGCGTCATGGCAGGTAGTTGCGGGGTTCTCCGGCCTGTTCCCTGGCTGGGCTGGATCAGTCGCTTGCCCGTGGTGACGAGAAGTCGTCATTGACGGTTTTTCACGTCTGCCGGGTGGCGGCGGACGGCGCTTGCATGGGCTGCGCACCGGGTGAGCAGGTGGCCCGGTGGCTTTCACCGGGATCGGACCCAGGGAGCTGCCCGTGTTCAAGTGGCTCGCCGCCATCGGCGTCATGGCCATCGCGGTCCCGCTGGGACTGTTGTTCTTCGTCACCGCAGAGCCCGCGATCGGCTCAGCCGGGAATGCCTTCGCGGGCGGTCCGACCGCGCTGGCGGAGGCGGACATCCCCGCCACCTACCTCGTCCTGTACATGGGCGCCGCACAGACGTGCCCGGGTCTTCCCTGGTCGGTGCTGGCGGGAATCGGCAAGGTCGAGAGCGACCACGGCCGCTCGCAGGCGCCCGGTGTGCATTCGGGCGCGAACGGGGCGGGGGCCGAGGGCCCGATGCAGTTCCTGCCGGCCACGTTCGAGCAGTACGCGGTCGATGGTGACCATGATGGCCGGCTCGACGTGTACGAGCCGGCCGACGCGATCTACACGGCAGCGGCGATGCTGTGCGCGAACGGCGCCGCGGCCGGGACCCCGGGCGGGCTGAGCGAGTCCATTTTCGCGTACAACCATTCGCAGGCCTACGTCGCCGGCGTGTTCACGTGGGCGGCCCGCTACACCGCCCTGGTACCGACCGGAGCGGGCCGCGCGGTGGGCACGCCCGGGATTGCCGGGCAGGCGATCGCGTTCGCGATGGCCCAGCTCGGCAAGCCGTACGTGTGGGGCGCTACCGGCCCGGACGCCTACGACTGCTCCGGCCTCGTGTTCGCCGCCTATGCGGCGGCAGGGGTTCACATCGCCCGCACCACCTTCGACTGGCGCCAAGACGGCCCCCAGATCCCGCTGACCAGCATCCAGCCCGGTGATCTGCTGTTCTCGGCCGGCGCCGACGGCACAAACGCCAACCCCGGTCACGTCGTGATGTACCTCGGCGGCGGCCAGATCATCCAGGCCCCGCAGACCGGCGAGAGCGTCCAGATCGACCCCCTCGACCTGACCGGCGTTGTCGCCGCGACCCGCCCCGCAGCCCTCACCAACGGCGGCTGAACCAGCCCAACCCCGGATGGAGGACCCGACCCCGATGACAACGCCCATCACCGTCACGCAGCTACGCGACCTGCCGGCCACGGTCGACCTGATGACCGCCGCCCGCGTGCTGGGCCTGGGCCGCACCAAGGCCTACGAACTCGCCAAGCAAGACCGGTTCCCCTGCCGGGTGATCCGGATCGGTGACCTCTACCGGATTCCGACCGCCGGGCTGCTCGAACTGCTCGGAGTCCCGGCCGAGCCGGTCACCGAGGCCACAC
>DATIYI010000426.1:0-40048 GCA_035517695.1 Streptosporangiaceae bacterium | reverse complement strand
GCATGTCGGTGCAGAAGCCGCAACCGTTGATCTGGCTGGCCCGGATCTTCACCAGCTCCTGTGTGGTGGCCGGCAGGGCCGAATCATGCAGAATGGCCCATGCCGAGTTGGTGTGCTCGACCAGCTTCAGCGCCAGGGGGTTGCTGAGGTAATCGATACGGGTGTCCATCGTCATCGCCTTGCCGTTCAGCCCGGCATGCCATTTAGATCTTTATTGTTTCGCAATGTGGCTGGATGTGACTCTACCAGCAGCTTTAATCGCTGGACGTCGCCCGGCATAGCCCGATATCGCTGCTCGTTTGCTCTCCTTTTGCTCCCCGTTTTGCTCCACGGCCGGGATTCTCGCGCAGTGGACTTGTACTGAGCACTGCCCGGCTGCTGCGGGGAAATTCCGTGTCGTATTGCTGCCTCAGCGGCGCCTTCGCCGCACATGGCGCCGCATGGCATCGACCTTGGCGGTGAGGGCAGCGGGGGTGAGGATCGGCGTGCCGCGCCAGGGAGACATTGACAGCAGGTCCGTGTCGTTGGACACGATGACCATGGCTCCGACTTCGACGGCTAGGTCCAGGACCAGGTTGTCCTCGTAGTCAGGGCAATCGTGCACGGTACGGGGCACGTCGGCCAGCAGCCCTCCCCCGCTATGCTCAGCTGCCTCTGTGATGACGGCCAGATAGGCGTCGGTCTGCGGCCGTTCCCACTTGAACAAGTCCTCCAGCACCCGTTCTACGTTGCTGAGGATGTGCGGTGACAGCCACAAGGCGAACTCGGCGGCGTCCACGATGATCCCCACGCAGTCGGCGCAGGGGTTGCCAGAGGTAGGCGGCGGAGAGGGCCAGGAGCGGAAGGGGCTGTTGCCGCTGGCGATGGCGGTCACCAGCACGTTGACGTCATAGACGACGGCAGTCGGGACCGGCTCGGCGGGGCTCATCTCCCGTCGCGTTCGGCGCTGGTCTTCAGGAACTCCTGGACACGCGCCGGGACGTCCCCGGGTTCGATACCAAGTTCCGCGGTGCGCTGCTGGCCGTAGGCCTGCAGGTCGCGCAGCTGGTCGGCCAGCATGACCGACCTCATGATCCGCAGGGTGGCGCGCAGGTAGGCGGATCTGTTGCCGTTGCCGAAGTACGCAACCAGTTCGTCAAGAAGCGGGCGGTCTTCCGGCTGCACGGCGAAGCCCAGAGTCTGTGCGCTCATACAGTCAAGTGTAACATCTTGCTTCTTCTATGCAATCTATTGCAGATAGCTGCTCCAGCAGCGACGTAAAGAAAACCTGCCGGCATGATCCGGCTGAACCTACCCTGATCGCAGGTACGCGGCCAGGTACAGCGTCACCAACGGAGTGCTACGGCCGCCATGCTCAGGTTCAGTGCCTCGTTCTATCAGCGCCCCGCTGGGCCCCTGAATTGCCTACGTGAGGGCATCGCCGAGGAATTGCCGCAAGTGACGCGATGCTCCAGCCGGCCAGGTCCACGTGATCCCAGCGGAGCGCCCTGGCCTCCTCGGTGCGGATGCCGGTCATCAGGCACAAGATCACGTAGGCGCCGAGCCTGGAGCCCTTGGCGGCCTTCATGACGGCGGCGGCCTGCTCGGCGGTCAGCGCCTTGCTGGCCTGCCGGACCGGTCTCTCCGCGTATCCACAAGAGCGGCGACGATGTGGACGACGTGGCGGTTGGCCTCGGCGTGGCGGAGGGCCCGCGTCAGCGCGTTGTGCGCGATCGTCACCGTCCGGGTGAGGTGATCCCGCGCCAGCTGGACCAGGGCACGCCGTACATCGTGCGCGGTCAGCCGTCGCAGTTCGATGCTGCCGATGAGGGCGGTGACAGGCTTCAGTACCTGACGGTGGAGTGTCGCTGTCCCGGCCGACCGGCCATCCAGGCCTTGTGCCAGCCAGTCGTCCGCCGCGCGCTGGACCGTGTAGCCGCGCTCAAGCTGCACGCCGGAATCCTGCTCGGCCTGGAGTTGCCTGAGCTTCCCGGCCACCTCGGCCCGGGTACGGCCGGAGACCTTGTACCGCCGCCAAGTCTGGCCGTCCGGCCCGTAGCCGAAGGAGACCGCGCAGTACCGGCGGCCCTTGGCCTCGTCCTTGTAGATCGATCCTTCGTTGTGCCCGCGACGCCGGCGCCGCCAGCATGGCTACCCATGAATACGAGGGTAGCTCGCGTTTTGCTCCCCATTTTACTCCCGGATGATCTTGATCCGGTCTCAACAGGCCTCTGACCTGGTGGTGGAGCGTAGGGGATTCGAACCCCTGACCTCTTGCATGCCATGCCGGGCCGCCCCGTCGCCAGGCGTCGCCCGGTGTGGCGACTGCCTGCGATAACTGTCGCTGGACGTAGCCGGACGTCGGAGGGAGCCGGGCGATGTTGGCTCCCACTTTGGCTCCCAGCCAACTCGTTAGCCGCGCTAATGTTCGAGCACAGCGTACCTCGCCTCGGCATCGCGAGGTTTCCATCGCGACACAGGGTGCCGCTGGCGCCGACGTCTTACCCATGAACCCGGAAGCCTGTCAGGATAGGTAACAGGCCCCTCGCCGGTCATTAGGAGGCAACGGGATGACCGCCCAGCCCGACACGCCCGATCCGGACACCGGTTCGTATGAGGTGATCCACCTAGGCGGCCAGGCTGCGGTAGTGGTGCCGGTGGCCGACTTCCTGCGCCTGCGGGCCCTGGAGCAGACCGCCACCCCGGACGAGCTCGAGGACGCCGAGGACACCGCGGCAGTGCTGGAGTGGAAGGCCCGGGACGCCGCCGGCCAGACGACGTTCGTGCCCGCCGGCGAAGCAAGGCGCCGGCTGGGCATGCCCCGGTGAGCCTGCGGGTCAACTACGACGAACGGGCGATCAGTCAGGCAGCCACGTTCCTCGACGACCCGCAGGGCATCCGCGCGGTCCTGGACGCGATCGACCGGCTGGCCCAGGATCCCCGCCCGGCTGGGTCGTTCCCGTACGGGTCGCCCGACCTTCGGCGGCTGCGGGTCGGCCCATACCGGGTGCTCTACGAGATCACCGACGCGATCGCGGTCCGGCACATCGCCCGCGGCACCGGGAGCTGACCGGCGCGGAAGCCCGGAGCTTGCTTGTCAGGTGCGTTCGTGCCGCCGCGGGACGTCGCGCCTACCGCCGCCGCAGCGGACTTGGGCTTCTGTCAGGATGCGGCGTCAAGGAAGAAGCGCTCGATCTCGATGCCCCCCGACCTTGATGCGGAGATAGCGGCCGCGGCCGCGCAAGCTGGAATGAGCTACAGCGCGTGGCTGGCCGATACGGCCCGAAAGGAATTCACCATCCGGGCAGGCCTGGCTGCCGTCAGCCAGTTCGAGCGGGACCATGGGGCGTTCACCCCCGAAGAGCTTTCCGAGGGTGCGGAGTGGGCGGCCACGGCGATCGAGCGGGCCAACCGGACCGGCAGCAGTACCCGGCGCCGGACCGCGTGATGGGCGTCACCTACGACACCGGCGCGCTCATCTCCGCCGACCGGGGAGAACGCCGCATATGGGCCCGCCACCGTGCCCTGCTGGCGCGCCGTGAAGTGCCCACCGTCCCCGCGCCCGTCGTGGCACAGTCGTGGCGCGGAGGAGGCCGCCAGGCTCTCCTGGCCCGGCTGCTGACCGGATGCGACGTGGAGGCCCTCGATGACGGCCAGGCCCGCTCCGTCGGCTCGCTCGCCACCCGCGCTGCGACCACCGACATCGTCGCCGCGTGCGTGGTTGAGGGAGCCATCCGCCGCCACGACCTTGTGGTCAGCTCGGACGAGCACGACCTGCAAGCCATCGCCGCCGCCGTCAGCCGCCATCTCGAGGTCGACCGGCCCTGACGGCCACCAGCCGCAGACTGACACAGACCGCAACGACAGGATCCCACGACCAGCAGCTGCCCGGTCCGCCCTGACCCGAGCGGCTTGACTGGAAGAGGTCGGCAACGCGCTGGCCGACCAGGCCGACCAATTACGAACGTGTCGAGCCGATCAGTTCAAGTGGCCGCCGCGGCCCGTTGCTCGGGGTGTCCGCGCAGCCGCGGTCACGCTGCGGCGCCAGGGAGCGCCGTGCCAGCTGATCACCTACGCCGACGCCGTCGCTGAGCTGCCGATCGGCCCGGACGCCAAACGACGCCGGCGAAACGCTGCCGCCCGGCTGCTGGCCATCTGCCCGACGCCAGAGCAGCGGATGACCAGGCCCACCTCAGCCCGGCTGGCCGACATCCGCCGCACCGGAGCGTGGGCGTTCCTGTCGGGTGCCTCCCACCCAGTCAGGGCGGAAAAGCGCACCGGGCCCGTCTGCCGCAGTATCCGGTACTGAACCGACACCCAGTAGCTGCGGCCGCGCCGCGCAGGCCGCATAGAGATCAACAACTGCTGACGAGAAACCCCAGGTCAATGGCTACGGCCGAATTTTGGAACCCTACATGACATAAATGGCCTTGAGTTGGCTGACCCGCCCGGCTGAGAGAGCCCACGGCGTCCCGATCGCCCAGCCGTCGACACTTCATGTGCCGCATCTGTTCCGCGACCGCCCGGCTGTGTGACAGGTCAACAACAGGCCACAGAATGGTGGCGGTCGCGATCGCGAAGCTGACCTGACCTGCTGAACGTCCATTTAGTATGATGTTCACCATTATCTAAGCCGTGTGGCTGCCGTGTGCCCGGAGGCGCTGCGTCGGAAGCCACCCAGAAAGGCCGCCGTGACCACGTACGACCGCTACACCCTCCCAGTCGAGCCAGGCACCTGGGATGTTCCCGCCGCGGGCGCGGCCAGGTTCACCTGGGAATACGACGACGGCCGTGACCGGCTGCTCGCGCTGTACCAGAAGGGCAAGGACAAGCAGTGGGACGCCCAGAAGCGGATCAACTGGGACACCGAGGTCGACCCGGTCAACGCGGCGGGGGTTCCCGACGAGTTCAACCTGCTGTTCGGGTCTCCCATCTGGGACAAGATGACGGGGGCCCAGCGCGAGGAGTATGGCCGTCATTACGGTTCCTGGCTGTTCAGCCAGTTCCTGCACGGCGAGCAGGGCGCGCTGACCGTCGCGGCCAGGATCGTCGAGTCGGTGCCCGACCTGGACTCCAAGTTCTACGCCGCCACCCAGGTCATGGATGAGGCGCGGCATGTCGAGCTCTACAACAGGTTCATCCAGGACAAGATCGGGATGTTCTATCCGGTCAACCAGGATCTGGCCAGGCTGCTCGAAAGCGCGCTCACCGACGGTCGCTGGGACATGCCCTACCTCGGTATGCAGGTACTGATCGAAGGGCTGGCGCTGGCCGCGTTCGGTGTCTACCGCGACCTGTCCACCAACCCGCTGGTCAAGCAGCTGCTCGCCTACGTCATGCAGGACGAGGCGCGGCACGTGGCGTTCGGCCGCCTCGCGCTGCGTGACTACTACGCCGGGCTGACCGAGGCCGAACGCGCCGACCGGGAGGAGTTCGTCGTCGAGGGCTGCTACCTCATGCGCGACCGCTTCCGCGGCCAAGAGGTCTTCACCCGGCTCGGGCTGCCCCTCGACGAGTGCCTCGAGTACGTCGACAACTCCCCGACGTACAAGCTGTACCAGTCACTGCTGTTCACCCGGATCGTGCCATGCGTGCGCGACATCGGGCTGTGGGGCAGCAAGGTGCAGCGGGCCTACGCCGACATGGGGGTCCTCGACGCCGCCAACGGCGACCTGACCACGCTGATGCGCCAGGACGAGCAGATCGCCGAAGAATACGACAGGGACCTTGCCGCGCGCCGGGCCGATGTGGACGCCGTGATCACCGGGGGCGGCTAAAGGCTGAGCGCCCGGTGCCTGGCCCGGAGCCCCGAGCGATAATCCGTAACGGCTGCCGCATGGCGCGCTCGCCGCCTGCCTCGCCGGAGCCTGCCGGTAAGGACAAACCGCTGGAGCGGCGTATCCGCCTGGCCGAAACCGGCCTGGCGGATCGGCTATGGCTAAGCGTGATCACCGCAACGCTCGCGAACGCCGATTCTGGGCTGATGTTTACTCAATGCCGATCACGAGGGTGGCCGTCCAGATCGGGGCATTCGGTGCCGCTGTACGGAGGGGTAAGGTTTGGCTGGTGGACGGTATCCATGACCTGGGTGGCATGCAGGGCTTGGGGGCGGTAGATCATTCGCCGGCGGAGCCGGTATTTCACCATCGGTGGGAGGCGGTGGCCCGGGCGCTGCTGGCGGTTGTGGCTGGCGCGGTCGAGGCGAGCGGCGGAGAGTTCCGGCATTCGATCGAGCGGATGGAGCCGGGCCACTACCTGACGTCGGGCTATTACGAGCACTGGCTCACCGCGGCGGCCACCCTGGCCGTTGAGCATGCGCTGGTGACGGGCGCCGAGCTTGAGGCACGCGCCGGCGGGCGGTTCCCGCTGAGCGGCCCGGTGCTGGCGCCGCCCGTGGCGGAGTCCGGGCCGGACGTCGGCACGCCGCGCTTCGGCGTTGGTGACCGGGTGCGGGTGCGGGAGTGGCATCCGCCCGGGCACACCCGCTGTCCTCGGTATGTGCGGGGCAAGGCCGGGACGGTGGTGCGGTTGGACGGCATTTATTCGGTGCCCGATATCGAGGCGCACAGCGCTGCCCGGCGGCACGAGCCGACGTATGCGGTCCGGTTCGACGCCGCCGAGCTGTGGGGTGACGGCCAGCGCAGCGTGTGGGTGCACGTCGACCTGTGGGACAGCTACCTGGAGCCAGCATGAGCAACAGCACGCACCACCCGGCTCCGATGTCGCCGGTTGAGCAGCGGGTTGCGGCGCTTGAGGCGTTGCTAACCGAACGAGGGCTGGTGCCCGAGGGGTTCATCGGGCAGATCACCCGCCGGTATGAGTCGGAGATCGGCCCGATGAACGGGGCGAGGGTGGTGGCCCGGGCATGGCTGGACCCGCGGTACAAGCAGCGGCTGCTGGCTGACGGCACCGCCGCGATCGCTGAGCTCGGCTTCGGCGGGCCCGAGGGCGATCACATGGTGGCCGTGGAGAACACCCCCATCGTGCACAACGTGATCGTGTGCACGCTCTGCTCCTGCTATCCATGGCCGGTGCTGGGCCTGCCACCGGCCTGGTACAAAGACCCTCCTTACCGTGCCCGGATGGTCCGCGAGCCCCGGGCCCTGCTAGCCGAGATGGGCTGCCCGCTGCCCGAGGAGGTGGAGATCCGGGTATGGGACTCCTCCGCCGAGGTCCGCTACCTCGTCTTGCCCCAGCGCCCGCCCGCGGCCGAGGGCATGACCGAGGCCGAGCTGACCGCCCTGGTGACCCGGGACTCGATGATCGGCGTGGCCCGGCTGTGACCACCCCGCTGAGCCTGTCCGGGCTGGACCTGCCCCGCCGCAACGGCGAACTGGCCTTCGACGCACCCTGGCAAAGCACCGTGTTTGCGCTGGCGGCCGCAGTCATCGCGCACGCCTTCGGCGGCGACCGGGAACCGTTCCGGCAGCAGCTCATCAAGGCCATCGCCGCCGAACCCGGCCGCCCCTACTGGGAAAGCTGGACCGCCGCGCTCGAAGCGCTCGTGCCCACCCTGCCCGAACGACCCGCGCCCTGACAAAGCCTGACCGGGCGCGCCACACCGCAACGCGCCGGAACCGCCGATCTGCCCGGCCGGGGCTGTCTGGGCGCTCATCCGCTGAGGCGCACAGACGAGGTGGTTATGCGTCGTTCGGCCGACCGTCCAGAACTCATCGATCGACACCGCGCGGACGGGCTTCACGCCCTGCGCGGCCAGGCCGCGAGGAGCTGGTCACGGCGCGGGTCCGTCCGGAGCTGGCCGCCTCCACCGCCGGCAGGCGCAGGACCGCTTACCGAAACCCGCCGACGAGCTCTGCCAGACTAACAGCCACGCCAAGGCGAACACGCATCCGCACCGAGGTGGGTCTCGCGCCTGGTCAGCGTGGCTGGTGGGTTATGGCGTCAGGAAGCGCAACTGTAGCCTGGGGCGCGGCCAGCATCAGGTCATGCCCGCAGCGAAGCTGGTGGGTCTCCCAACCGGCGGCGACCGCGAGGTCGAACGATGCCTGCAGGCTGGCCAGCGGCGGCTGGGTGCGGTTGATGTACACCTTGCGGATCTGGTCCAGGGCGCCTGATCAAAGACGACGGGATCTGTCTGGCAGCGCAGCGGGAAATCGGTCAGCCGTGGGACCACGCTGGCCGGCAGGACCGGATTGGCTCGTGAAGCACCGCCTCGCTGGTAATGCCTGCTGGCAGACTGGCGGCGTGGAGCCAGTCGCGGAGGTCACGGCGGCCGGTCGCGGTGGCCGGCCCGGCCAGCACGGCAGGTACGGCATCGATGGCGGGTTCGCCGGGCTGGCGGTGTTCGGCGTGATCGGGGCCGGGCTGGCGGGCACTGTGGCCTGGGCTGCGCGCCATCGCAGGCCCGCCGTCGCCGCGCTGGCTGGCGCGGGCTGCACGGCAGTGGCGGGGTCAGCAGCGAGTTACCTGTATTCCACCGGGCCGGGGAAGCGGGCGGTATGGGCGCAGCTGCTGGATGAGCTGGGCCTGCGGGGCGATGAGCATGTCCTGGATGTGGGATGCGGCCGCGGCGCGGTGCTGATGATGGCGGCCAGGCGGCTGCCCGCCGGGCGGGCGGTGGGAGCGGACATATGGCGCCGCCGTGACCAGAGCGGCAACAGCCGCGCCGCCGCGGAGCGCAACGCGGTGGCCGAGGGCGTGCACGACCGGGTGGAGCTTGTCGATGCGGACGCGCGTGACCTCCCGTTTGCGTCGGCGTCGTTCGACGTGGTGGTGAGCAGCCTGGCGATCGGCAACGTCCGGGACGCCGGCGGGCGAGCGCAGGCGCTGCGCGAGGCGGTTCGGGTTTTGCGGCCTGGCGGGCGGCTGCGAATCGTCGATGACGGCGCGGGCCGCTATGCATCGGTGCTGTGGGACGTCGGCTGCACCAGCGTGACCGTGCGGCAGCTGGGCTGGCGGACCTGGTACGGCCTGCCGGGTCATCACCTGCCCCTGGTCGCAGCGGCCCGGCCACCCGGCTGACGCCCGCCAGCCATGGCCGGGCAGGGCGCGCTGTCTGCCGCCAGGGGCAGGCGCCTCCGGTCGTCGGCACCCGCGCCGACATGGTCATGACAATGGTCCTGAAAGGTGCATCGCCGGTCATATGAAGACGCAGCCGACCGACCCGGCGGCCACATTCCATGCGAACATCTGATCATGCGTTGTCACTGCCAGAAGCCGCGCCGGGCTGCGGATAGCGGCCTTTATCTGGAGTCCGAATCGAGGCCCTGGGGGTCGAGCGCGGCCACCGTACCCTGGTGGTCACGCGCAAGGGCGGCAAGGTCGTGACCATCCCGCTCGCACGCGTACCGCGCGGGCGATCGACCTGGCCATCGGCGAGCGTGCCGAAGACCCGATCTTCCTGACTGCAGACGGCCGCCGGCTGGACCGGCATGGTGCCGGGCGGATCGTCCGGCGGGTCGCCCGCCGGGCGGGGATCGCCAAGGCCGTCGGGCCGCACACCCTGCGCCACGCATTCATCACAGCCGCGCTCGACGCCGGAGTCCCGCTGCGCGACGTGTAGGAAGCCGCCTCGCACGCCGACCCGCGCACCACCATGCGCTACGACCGTGCCCGCACCTCCCTCGACCGGCACGCGACCTACATCGTCGCGGCCTACGTCGCCGGAGCCGCCCGGTAAGACAGACAGCCGGAGCAGCGCATCCGCCTGGTCGAAACCGGCCAGGCGGAATGCGCTGTGGCCAAGCGTGATCACACAACGCCCGCGAACCGCCGATATGGGCAGCTGAGCGGCAGAGCTTGGCCAGGTTGGTGACCACGCAGACATGAGTGTTCTGGGTGCCTGGCGGCCCGTCTCAGTCTGTGGCGTAATACGCGAATGTGTCCAATCTTGTTTCTTGGCGTCTTCGTAATCTCCAGGTGAGCCTGCCAATGAGAGCCGACTAGTCTTCGCCCGGCCGGCGGAAAACCTGCACTGCGTCCCTGGCCCGCTGCAGCACATGGCTGAACTGTTGTCGGGTAAGCAATTCCTGGGACTGCACGTGCGTGATGGCCCCGGTGCTCAAGGTCGCAACGTTCAGCGCGGCGACGCTGACCGAATCGGGGACATCGACGATGGCGATGCCGTCGTGCGTCCCGAGCATCCAGTAAATGGACTCCAGCGACCCGCCCACCGAGCCGAGCATCTGCTCCACGGCGGCGCCCCGGTCGCCGGGGCTATCGATCAACCGTGCCCATGCATCGCTTGAGTAGCTGAAGAAAACCGCGAATTTGGCCATGGCTCTCCCTCGTTCCAGCCAAGCACCTCACGCTACACCTCGGCCCGAGGCCTCTCCAGCTTCCCCGCAGGGCGTCAGCTGGATGCCGCGGCTGATCACGCGCCCATCGCGGCCGTTACGCTCGCCTGTTCGGTCGGCGTGGCTGAGTGCCATGGCCGCGCCAGAAGGATCTATCTGGCCCGCTGCCTTCCGGCGAGCCGCCGCCGGACACGATTCAAGTGAGGTAGAACTGGCACGCTGTGTTGCCGTAGCCGCCGCCTGGCGGCGGGCGGTCAAGGTGCTTCGGCGAGGGCCGCGAGCCGGTCAATCGATTCCCGGAGCTTGTCGGCCGTGGTCGCCCTGGCTCGCCGGAAGCGCTTCTGGTCGGTCAGCTGGGTCCAGTCGTAGGTGTGGGTGACCCGGGTGCGTGATGCGCTGGCCGGCTCGAGTTCCCATCGCCACAGGTGCCCAGGTGGCCGCTTACCCGATTCGGCGGGCCTCCAGGCAATCCGGCGGCCTTCTTCGAACTCGACCACGTGGTTCTCCCGGATGGCGCCGTCGTGAGTCAGCGTCATCGTGAACACCTCACCCGTGCGGCGCACGCGCTGCCCAGCGGGTGCTTCGGCCAGATTGTCGTTGCCGTCCCAGCGAGGCTGCTGAGCCGGATCCGCGATCAGCTCGAAGATCCGCTCAGGCCCTGCCGCGATCTCGCGGCTCGCGCTGACCACCCGCGGCTGCTCCTGCGCAGTTGTCATGCGCCCATTCAAACAGCCGTCTACGCCGGCCCGGCGGCCATGGAGGCCCTGCTCTGCGACAGCGACCTGGACTGGACGGCAGTCCAAGCGCCGAGTCGGCGCTCGAGAACCTCCCTGCCGGTGCCACCCTGAAAAGCGTGATCAGCCCAGGAATGCGAAGGCGCGCCGAGCCGCCGTTATCGCGGCAAAGGGGCGCGTAGCCTCAGATATCTTGGCCACGCAGAAACGGCCAAAACGATCGCGAGCAATCGGCGTCTTGGCTCATCTGGCCTGCGACGGCGCGGGTACCTAGCGGTGGGAAGCGTTGCGGGAGCTGGAACTTAACCGCTCGCTACATCTTGCCGACAGAGCGCTATGCCGGGGCCGCCCCGGGCATGGGTGCACGGGGTTCACTCCCGGTCGGCGGGCCGCGCCGTTCGCTTGTGCCAGAAGACCCGCTGCGCTTGCAGGCCGACCGCGCCCACCACCACCAGCACCACCACGTTGAGGAGCAGTTGCGCGAACGAGCCCAGGGCAGGCTGCCAGTTCCCGAACGCGGCGAATACGCCCACCCCCGCGGCAGCCGGGACCGTGGTGACTGAGATGAAGACCCCGATGAGGGCGTTGGCCCGCGACTCCGTGAGTGATACCACGCCAACGATGCCGGCCAGCGCGGCAATGATGACCGAGAACGCACCCGGCGCGGCGATGAGGCTGGCGACCGGCCTGACCCCGCCGATGAAAGCGCGGGGCGCCAGGCCCGATTCGCGGATCACCAGCGTGAACAGATACGTGATCACCATCGCCGCCGAAAACCCCCAGCAGAGCGCGACTAGGCCATCGTGGATGGCGGCCCGGCGCCGCTTGGTGATGGCCAGCGCTACCGCGATGATCGCGGTGTACTCGGGGCCAACTACCATGGCGCCCACGATCAGGATCTGCGAGTTGGTCACGATGCCGGCGGCAGCGATCATCCCGGCGATGGTGAGCAGGATGAAAAAGCTCGGAGCGTAGACGGCCTGCGCGCGGATGGTGGCTTCCACCAGTTCCCAGACCGGGGTGATTTCACGCCGCGGCGAGCCGATCTCGCCACCGGTTCGTGGCGGGTCGGCCAGGACCGTGTCCGCTTCCCCGGCGGTGACGGCCCCCGGCCGGTCCAGATGCAGACCGCGCAAGAGACGGAACACCGCGTTGGCGGCGCCCTGGCGCACATCGAACTCGACGGCGTCGCCGTCGGGCCGGCGCGCCAGCCCGCGCAAGACCACGACGTTTCTCACCCCTGGCTCGACGTCTAGCGCCTCCAGCAGGCGGCCCGTCGTGTCCGCCGGGCTCATCACGCGCACGCGCAGCATCGCCTACCTACCTACCTACCTACCTACCTACCTACCGACCGACCTACCAGGGAACACCACCGCGCCGCCCTCACCCGGCAAGCACACGGGTGTGAAAGGGAAGCAAGCAGATCCCGGGTGAGCGGCTTGGGCTGGAGTCAATGGGCTGCGGCCGTGCAGCAGGGTCGTGGCGAGCTGGATGAGCTCATCTGCATCCCCGGACAAAGATGGCCCAGATGCCCGGTATGCCAGAACTCGGCCACGCGCGGCGAAGTGCTCCATCCGCATAGCTTGGCATCACGAGGCATCTGGTTTCTCGCGCGGGGTTCAGCGCGATGGTTTCGTACGGAAGCCTCAGCCCGGGAGCAGCGCCGCCCCATGACCGCCCCATGACCGCCCCATGACCACACCGAACCGGCAGATATGCGCGCAGATGATGGCGCATTTGACCACACTGCTCGCAATTCATACTCGGCGTTCGGCGCGCTCCCGGTACGAACGATAAGGCTGAATTGACGATCGCCGCAACCATTAGCGATATACAGGCCAGCACATAAGTATGCGGGCAACAACGCCCGCTATTCGGCATGAGCGAGCGGGTACCTGCGGCGTGGTCGCGTGCTGGCACCGCGCGTGCCCAGCCCCGCCTGGGACGACAGGGTGGCGGCGGGAGAATTGGATGCAGTGGGACTCAGCTGGGTGGCTGCGCGATCCGCTGGCGCATTTCCCTGCCCAGAGCGATGGTGACCTGGTGCGAGACGGGGTGTGCTCGCTGTTCATCGCGGACAAGCTCCGGGTGAGCCAGCCGACATGCGGGGAGCACTTGAAGATCCTCAGACGCGCCGGGCTGATTCGCGGCACGAAGATCAAGCAGTGGGTGTTCTATCAGCGCGACGAGGCCCGTATTGCCGCGCTGAAGGGGGTGCTGGGTGGTGAATGGTGACCTCGCGGCGCCCCCGGCGACGGCGGAGCCGGATGTCTATGTCCGGCTGATAGCGGATCTGCACGCATCTGGATGTCGATACCGGGTGATTGAGCACGCCCCCGAAGGGCGCACCGCGATGGTCAGCGCGCTGCGCGGCCACCCTCTCGCCCAGGCCGCGAAGTGCCTCATCCTCCTGGTCAAGATCGGCAAGAAGCAGACCCGCTACGTGCTGACCGTGGTGCCCGGCGACGCGCGGCTGGATCTTGCGGCAGTCAAGGCGCTGCTCGGCGCCAGCTACGTCGCATTCGCCGACACAGGCAAGGCCGAGCAGCTCGCAGGCAGCGTCGTTGGCACGGTGCTGCCGTTCAGCTATAACGATCGGCTGGAGCTGATCGCTGACCCGGCACTGCTGGACTGCGACGAGCTGTACTTCAACGCCGGGCGCCTTGACTGCTCGGTCGCGCTGGCCAGCCGGGACTACCTGCGCCTGGCCGGTCCCCGCATCGCCCGCATCATCGCCACCTGACCCGTTTTCGGGCCTGGGGATCGGAGCCTAGATGACCGAAGGAACCGGCACCGTTGCCAGCCGTCTCGCCCGCCTCGGCCTGCAGCTCCCGCCGCCCCCGGCCTCGGTCGCCGCATTCGAGCCGTATATCTGGCACGGCGGCACCATCTACATCTCCGGGCAGATCGCCGTCCGGGACGGGCGCCTCGTCGCGACTGGCCGACTCGGCGACGAGGTGGACCTCGCGGCCGGACAGGATGCCGCCCGGGCGTGCGCCCTGAATGTGCTGGCACAGCTGCAGGCGGCCGCTGGCGGCCTCGACGCGGTGACACGGCTGGCCAAGCTGACCGTTTTCGTCGCCTGCAACGACGATTTCACCCAGCAGCCGCAGGTCGCTGACGCCGCCTCGCAGCTGCTGCTCGACGTGCTGGGCGCGGCCGGGGCACACGCCCGCTCGGCCATCGGGGTCGCCGCGATGCCCTTGGGCAGCCCCGTCGAGGTCGAGGCAATCGCGCAGGTCAGCGCCGGTGCCGTTAGCCGGGAAGCGCAGCCGCAGTGACCAGGCCGGCGCAAGCTGAACGCCGGGCAGGCCCGATCAGCGCTGGCGAGATCCCGTATACCTACCAGCGGATCAGCCCGTACCTGCGGCGCACACCGACCCTGACGGTCCCGCTTACCGTGTTGACCGGGGCCAGTTACGACGATGCCGGCCCGGGCGTCGTCCTGAAACTGGAGCAGCTGCAATGCGCGGGCTCGTTCAAGGCACGCGGCGCTTTCGACAATCTGCTCCTGCGCGAGATCCCGCCCGCCGGGGTGATCGCAGCCTCCGGGGGCAACCATGGCGTCGCCGTGGCCTACGCAGCGCACCGGCTCGGCGTGCCGGCCACGATATTCGTCCCGGCCATCGCCGACCGCGCCAAGATCGACGCGATCTGCTCGCTCGGCGCTGAGCTGCACATAAGCGGCGACCGTTACGCCGACGCGTGGACCGCCGCGCAGCACACGGCCGCGAAGTCAGGCGCGATCCAGGTGCCCGCCTTTGACCAGCGGGAAACGATCCTCGGGCAGGGAAGCGTCGGCCTCGAACTCAGCGAGCAGGTCAGCGACCTGGACACCGTGCTGGTGCCCGTCGGCGGCGGGCTGATCGCGGGCATCGCCGCCTACTTCGCCGGCGCGCTGCGCATCATCGGAGTCGAGCCCAACGGCTTGGCCACATCGACCGCCGCGGCCCGCGCGATGACTGGGCTGTCCTCGTCGGTGTCGATCTCCACAGGTGGCGCTGGTGACGCTGGCCGTTCCCCGGATCATCAAGACCGCCGGACGAATCGTTGAGAAGGCCCGAGGGAGCACAGATCAGCGCGGGCAAAGCGGACCTCCCTCGCGCGGGCGCGGACAACATACCTTTCTCGCGGCACGGCCAGTGCCGACCTGACCGGCAGGCGCGCCACGCCATCGCGGGCGCACTGGTGCCGCGCGCCGCGATGTGGTGGCTGTATTTCGGCCGTGAGGCATGCGACAGCTGAGCGCGACGGCATCGCGCCAGGCACAGGGCCAGCCCGGGGAGCCCGGCCTGCACTACTATGTGCATGCTAATGTATGTGTATGTTGACGCACCGGCTGCAGATTCTCATCGACGATGAGCGCTACGAGCGGGTTCGCGCTCTCGCGCGGCAGCGCGGTACATCCGTCGCCGCAGTCATCCGGGAGGCGCTCGACCGTGGCCTGCCCGCGACGCAACGGAGACGAGCCGCCGCTGCCCGGCGCATCCTCGATGCGGCACCGATGGAGGTCGGCGATCTGCTCGCCGAGCTGAATGAACTCCGCGGACGTCACGCGTGATCGTCCTTGACACGACGGTCCTGGTCTACGCGGTCGGCGCCGATCACCCGCTGCGCGAGCCATGCCAGCGGCTGATCCGCGCAATAGCAGGCGGAACGATCCTGGCGACCACCACTATCGAAGCCATCCAGGAGTTCACTCACGTCCGCGCTCGCCGTCGTGACCGCAAAGACGCTGCGGAACTCGCCCGTGACTACATCGAGTTGCTGTCGCCGCTGCTCATCGTCGAGGAGACTGACCTGCGCGAAGGGCTACGCCTGTTCGAGGAAGGAACGGGCTTCGGCTCATTCGACGCGGTCCTGGCCGCGGCGGCCCACGCGGCAGGAACTGAGGCGCTCGTGTCGGCAGACACCAGGTTCTCCGGCATCGCGGCCATCCATCATGTCGTCCCTGACGCCGATAGCGTCTCCGGGCTGCTGGCCGCCCGCGAAGAATAGCTTGGAGTGGCTTGCGGCGGCGCGTCTGCCACCCGGTCTCGTCATGGCCACCGGATCGGCCGGCCTGTCCCGCAGGGTCAGTTCGGAAGCTCGGCCATCGTGGTGTGCTCAGCCGGAGGAGAGCTGGGTGAGGTGGTCGTTCAGGGATCGGCGTTCGGCGTCGGTCTGGGCGAGTTCGATTGCGCGTCGGTACGCGTGGCGGGCCTCGTCGTCTCGCCCGGCGCGACGAAGCAGCTCGGCGCGGGCTGAGTGGAAGTAGCGGTAGTGGTCGAGCTCGAGGACGTCGAGTATCGCCAGGCCAGCCTCGGGACCGTCAAGTTCGGCCACAGCGATGGCCCGGTTGAGTTCGACGACGGCGGAACCGGTCTGGAAGGAGAGAGCGTTGTAGAGCGCTGCGATCTGCCGCCAGTCGCGTGGCTGTTGCAGGTGCAGATCGGCGATGGCGGCCTGCACGGCATAGGAGCCGGTCTCGCCGCGCGTGATCGCCCGCTGGAGCAGCTTGCGGCCTTCGCTGATCTGCCCGTCGTCCCACAGCGCGCGGTCCTGGTCGTCGAGCAGGACGATCTCACCGTCGCGGATCCGGGCGTCCCGCCGGGCGTCGTGGAGCAGCATGAGGGCGAGCAGCGCGAGGACTTCGCCCTCGTCGGGCATGAGCTCGGACAGGGCGCGGCCGAGCTGGACCGCCTCGGTGGCGAGGTCGACGCGGCCGCCTCCCCAGCCGGCGTTGAACACGAGGTAGACCACTGCGAGAACCGCCGCTAGCCGGTCCGGGAGCTGATGGTCAGGTGGCACGGCGAAGGGGATCCGTGCGTCGCGGATCTTGTGTTTCGCCCGTGTCAGCCGTTTGCTCATCGTCCCGGCCGGGACGAGGAACGCGAGCGCGATCTCCTCGGTCGACAGGCCGCCGAGGGTGCGGAGGGTCAGCGCGACCTGTGCCTCGAGCGCGAGCGCGGGGTGGCAGCAGGTGAAGATCAGTTCCAGCCGCTCGTCCGGAAAGGTGGCTGACACCTGCACGGCTGCCTCCGATTCCCTGGTGAACTCGCGCGCGAGCAGCTTTGTCTTCTCGGCCAGCACGCGCTGCCGGCGAAGGTGGTCGATCGCCCGGTTCCGTGCGGTCCAGATCAGCCAGCCGACGGGATTGTCCGGCTCCCCGTCGCGTGGCCAGCATTCGGCAGCGATCGCGAACGCCTCTTGAGCGGCATCCTCGGCAAGCTCGATGTCGCCGAGGATCCCCACGAGGGTGGCCAGCACCCGGGCCCAGTGCTCGCGGAAGACCCTGTCAAGCGCCATGGAACAACGCTTCGAGGATGGGCCGCACCTCGATCGCACCGCTGGTCCGGGTGTCCTGCAGTTCCTGCGCGATGGCGAGCGCAGCATCGAGGTTGTCGGCCTCCACCACGATGACGCCGACGAGGAATTCCTTGGTCTCGATGAACGGCCCGTCGGTGAGCAGCGTCCGCCCCTCGCCGTTTCGGACGGTCGTGGCCGACCCGTCCGCGTGCAGACGAGCCCAGCCGGTCACATAGGGCCTGGCGAGCACGTCGGCAATCGCCCCCTCCACCGGGCCGGCGTGGGTCCGCTGGCTGCCGTATGCCAGCAACGCGTACTGCATAGCCCCTCCAGTCACTGACAGGTACCGGTTCGAGTATCTGACCAACGGCATCGGCTCCGACGGACAACTCCGGCCGCAGAAATCCTCGAGGGAAGAAATGTTGTCCGCGGCTGTCTGCGCCGGGCCGGGCTGTTCGTCACTACGGCAGATCCGCCCGCAGCGGTGACGGCGTGCACGGGCACGCCGGTTCTCGAAAGGACGATCGACATGGCGAAGTTCATCTACCTCTACCGTGGCCCCGCGACTCCGGTGCCCGACCGCACTCCGGAGCAGGGCGCCGAGCGTCAGGCCGCGTTTGGCGCCTGGATGCAGAAGGTCGGCGCGGCGCTCGTCGACGTCGGCAGCCCGTTCGGGGCCAGCGCCTCCGTTCGCGATGACGGCACTGAAGGAGCAGCCGGCGAGCTGATCGGCTACTCGATCATCGAGGCCGACGATCTCGCTGCGGCGAAGGCGCTCACCGACGGCCTCCCGTTCATGGCCGGCAGCGATGGGAAGTGCGCGGTGGAGATCTTCGAGCTGCTGCCGATGTAGCAGGAACGGCCCGCCGCACCTACGAGGAGGTGCGGCGGACCGTTGGCACTCAGCGCTCACCCGCCAGCCTCAGGGCCTGACCGTGCTGCGCCCGCAGCCGGGCGGTCCGGCCGTCTACACGATCGTCGCGCACTTCGCCACCGGGCCGGACATGGACGGGTGGCAGTCGAGCCAGGCCCGGGCCCGGCTGGTGGCCGAGGCCGATGCGCACTCGGCGGGCGGGCTGGCCACCCGGTACCTGTCGGGGCTGGAGGGCTGGCTGGCACCGCCCGGGGCCCCGATGATTGTTACGCCGGCCGGCCCGGTGGAAAATCGTGGTGATCTCGCTGGCCGGGATCGTGCCGCCGCTGGAGGCGGTCAGCTACCTGCTCGCCCCGCAGCTGGCGGGCCTGCCGGCCTGGGCCCGGCCGCTGATCTGCGCGGCGGTGGTCATCCCGCTGATGCAGTACGCGGTCATGCCCGTCTTGACCCGGGCCGCACGCGGTTTCCTCTACCCGGCGCCGCCCGGCGGCGCGCCGTAACCGGCCCGGCGATCTCCCTGGGCGTGAAGACCGCGCTGGTGACCGCGGCGGCCACCGGGATCGGCACGGCCATCGCGGCGGACCTGGCCGCCGCCGGGGCGCGGGTGGTCATCAACCACCTCGCCACGCCCGAGCTGGCGGACACGGCCGTCGGTGAGATCGAGGCTGGTGGCGGGACCGCGCTGGCCATCGCCCCATCGCCGCCGACGTCAGCAGCCGGCCGGAGTACCGGGCCATGGTGGACCGGATGGTGGCCGAGTACGGGCGGTGGGACATCCTGGTGAACAACGCCGCCGTCGCCATCACCAAGCCGTTCGGTCAGATCACCGGGGCCGATTTCGACCTGAGCTTCGCGGTCAATGTCAAGGGCGTCTTCCATGGCCTGCAGCTCGCCTGGGACCACCTGGCCGACGGCGGGCGGATCATCACCATCTCCAGTTCCACCACCGCGCTGATGCTGCCCGGCTACGCGGTCTACGACGCCACCAAGGGGGCGGCCGAGCAGTTCACCCGCATCCTGGCCAAGGAGTTCGGGCCGCGGCAGATCACGGTGAACGCGGTCAGCCCCGGAGCCACCGAGACCGAGACCTACCGGGACGGCAAAACCCGGCCGTTCCTGGCCAGCCTGGAAGCGATGAGCGCGTTCGGCAGGCTCGGCCGCCCCGCCGAGATCGCAGCCATCGTCGCCTACCTGGCCAGCGACAACGTCGGCTGCGTCACCGCCCAGAACATCCGCCTCAACGGCGGCACCACCTGACCCCCCAAGCTGACGGTGCAGGCCAGCGCGATGGCAAGCGGAGGAGCAGGCACACCGGCGCTAGCAAACTCGAGGGGCGAGGCGTTGCTCTTCAGCCTCGCGACACTTCCAGGCCAGGCTCAAGCCAAGCCCAGGAGAAGCGGACGGCCGCGCTCAGGCAGGCTCGCGGCCTGATGCTTAGTTTAGTTAGCCGGGGCCCTACGGGATGAGGTCGATCGTGCGGTTGCAGCGAGCGAACGGATCCGGGCGTTGTAGTGCGCGGTGCACCAGATCAGCCCGAGCGGCATCGGCGGCAGGTCGCAGATTGGGTCTAACACGATGTCATCGCGATGAAGCATGGAGATGCCGGTCATGGTCGGGTGGACGATCTGACCCCTGGCGACCAGGGAGGACAGTTCGTGGAACGAACGCACCGCAACGGTCCGCGGGATCGGCCGGCCCGACGGGGTACGGGGCGGGATGATCGCGTCAGCTTGCGCCGGCGGGAACGAGGGCGGCAGCCGGGCCACCTCCTCCAAGGCGAGTTCTTCGGCGCTCACTGAATGGCCGGTTCGCCAGCCGGTGCTCGCGGGTCACCGCGAGCACTCGGGCCCGGGAGTCGATCGCCGGGCCGGCAGTCAGGTCCGCTCGTCAACCGCCAGCCAGTCCACCAGGACGTCGGACTCTCCACGTCGCAGTGGGCCCCCACACGTCCCAGTCGTCCGGGGGGTGGACCCGGTGCTCGAGCATCGTCACCTGGCAGTCGCGGTAGCGGGTCTCGAAAGCGTCGACCAGGCGGGTCAGCGCCTCGCAGACGGTGGTCACCGTGAACCCGATGCGCAGCACGCCGGTGATCCCGCCCGCCGCGATACGGGCATCGTCAATGGCCGCAGTCAGCCGGGCATAACCAGACCCCAGCTGCCCCCGGACCTGCTCACCCAGGGGGGTAAGCCGGACTCTTCTGCTCGTCCGCTCGAACAGGGTCCCGCCCACCCGGCGCTCCAGGATGGCCACGAGCCGGCTCACCCGCGGCTGCGACAGGTGCAGCCGTTCTGCGGTCCGGCCGAAGTGCAACTCCTCGGCCAGCACCAAGAACACCTCGATCTCGGCAGTATCCACGCCGCAGCCCCAGCTCCGTGTATGGCTGATCCCGGGATTGTCGCACGGCGAGGTTACGACCGCATTTCTCGGCGACTGCCGACGCCGCAGACGGTGGCCGCTCTTGAGGTGCCCGTTCCTCCACACGGGGAGTGCCGCAATGGCCAGGAAGGCCCGGCCCGGTGATCATTCGGCCGGGCCGGGACCCCGCGAGCGTGCCTGGAAAGGCCGGTTTCGTGGGAATGTCGCGGCGGCGCAGCAGCTCGGCGCCGGCGATGATGGCGGCGGCACCCGCGCAGGAAACCCCGGCCGGGAGGAGCCGGGCGGCCAGCAGCGGCAGGATGATGGCGGTGGCCATTCCGGTCGCGACGAGGCCGAAAGCCAGCCCGGCGGTAGACAGCGTCAAGGATTGCGTCTCCTACGTCGGGTTGATCTTCCAGCTGACCGATGGCTTCCCAGGTCGCGGGTGCCCAGCCACCCCTTGGCTGCCCTCGCGCATACCGCAGCAGCCTGCCAGCCTATGACAGTGGCTTGCCCGCGAATGTCTGGACCGGAGGGGACCGGAGGCGTCATGGCTGGATAATTCATTGCGAACTACACGATCACCAACCAGGCCGGGTACGCGCAGTACCTTGCGGCGGTCGGACCGGTCCTAAACCTAAAGGCCCACGGCGCCGAAAACATCGTCGTCGACCGCGACTGCGAGCTGCTCTGCTCGAAGGATCAGCCGGGCAGGTCACTGTTGTGCTCAGGTTTGCCACCAATGCTGCTGCCAACGCCTTGGTATGAGTCGCCGGAATACCAGGCCATCAGCCGCTCCCCCACAGACAACACCGAGGGCGTCGCGGTCATGACGGAGGCCAGATAACCCGTTTCCAGGCCGAGCGCCCAGGCACCGAGCGCACGACCGGCACGGACCTCGTTGCTCCCGTGCGGCCGGACCCGCATCCAAGCGCTGCCTGTGCCTCACTATCGCGCGCCGTGCGGCGACCAGGGCGACGAGGCGGCCAACGCGGTGCGGTCCGAGGTCCGCCCGGTCATCCGGCTTGACCTGGGTGACCAGGACCAGCGGGACACAGAATGCGTGACAAGCTCGGGATGGACAGGTACGGAGCGAGCCTCGCTATGGGGGCGGTGCTTGAGCGCGGCACGCTGGCGCACCGTCCCATCGTCGACGCCCTCGCCGAGCGGGTCGGCTTGGCCTGCGCGCCGGCTGGCTGGTCGCGTTGGCACAGCTGGAGCGGGTACACACGCGCATTAACGGCGGCGGCTGCGATCCTGCTGACCAGCGGGCAGTAAGAACCCGCATGCTCCTTGGGAAGAACCCGCATGCTCCTTGGGAAGAACCCGAACTGAAGCCGGGGCGCCCCGCCCGCCCCCCTGCAAGCCCGGATGAACGATGCCGGGGAGAACCCGGTTGCGCTAGGTCGAGCAGGGGGCGGGCAAGGGCCACCGCCAGGCCGGTCCAAGGCCGGTCCGGCAGGCAATCCACAGGCATCAACCATGATCGGCCACACCTGGCGCCGATCCGGTCAGTCTCGCCCGCTACCCCGCAAACCTGCCGCTTGACTTTGACCCCATCGGATGCCTCAGGGATACGATGGGTCGTATGGTCCCTGAACTGAAGTCCGGAATTGCCTCTCTTACCGGATGGCGGCCAGGTGACGCTGGCTTGTTGCACCGTGTGCTCAACCTTCGTGGAGTCATGGCAGACCAAAAGCGTACTGAACCGATCTCTCTCGAGGAATGTGTAGAGCGAGTAAGCGCCTACGACGCAGCGTGGGCCAATGATCGCATTGGTAGGTGGGCAGTCCGTACTTCTGACACAGATACTCTGGTCGGGTATGCCGGGTTCACGCCTGCCGTTCTTGTGAATCGGCCGAACGACTTCGAGATAGGCGCTCGCTTCGACCCTGCGTTTCAACGGTGTGGATTGGCGAGGCAACTACAATCCCTATGCCAAAGATTCGTGTTTGATGTCCGTGGACAGGATCGCATTCTGACATTTCACGCGATAGGTTTATACGGGACAAACGAAGACGGGACGAGTAAAATCCCGCACCTACTCTCGCAGTACGAATATCACGGTCGACTAGTGACAGTCACGGGGGAAGAAGTGGAACTCTACGAGCTTAGCAGGCAGAGGTATTTAGAACTTAACGGATCAGCCGAGCTAGGCCGTGGCCAGTGAACCGCATTGCAATCCGTAGCTCGCGAACCACGTCGTAGAACAGGCCGGAATGCTCTTTGTACGCCAGCCGGCCGGCTGCCCGGTCCGCAGCGACGCCAGATACGGCGTGAACACTAGCAGTGTCACCTCGCCCCACGCCAGCCCCGCCGCTGCCAGCTACCCCCACCAGCGGTCCAGCGATGATGTGGCATACGACCGGATCGTGTTCGGTGAGGCCTGGCGGGCGACCCGCAGGTGGTCCAGGAACTCCTCGACCGGGCCAACCGGGAGATGATCCTGCCGTCACAGTCCACGTCCGTATCCTTCGAACACGATCCATTGCACAGTGATGACGCAGTGTTGGCGACGTTATTTGGGGACCCCAGGCAACGACACGCCGATGTGCGAAACACTAGTTCAGGCCACGATGGCTGACGTCACGGATGGGCCTTAATGAACCCCGGATAGCGGACTTCGACTTCACCGCCAACCCGAACATTCCCGCCCCGCTGATCCACCGCTGATCCACACCCTGGCCCGGTCCGCGTAGGTGGCGGCCGGACAGCCGTGCTGCCTGATCGGCGACTCCGGCACCGGCAAGTCCCACCTGCTGATCGTGCTGGGCACCGCCGCCGGAGCAGGTTGCCGGGTCCGATATGTGACGGCCGCCGCACTGGTCAAGGAGCTGGTCGAGGCCGCCGACGACAAGACCCTGTCGCGCACCATCACCGGCTACGGCCGGATCGACCTGCTGTGCCTGGACGAGCTCGGCCTCGGCGCCCCGATGAGCCAAGCCCGCCATGGTGATGGCGCGGCAGCTCCTCAAGGTGATGCTGAGGCGGTGACCCGCGGTCTGTCGCGTCAGCCTCGTGTGAAACGGGCCGCCCGGCCCATAAGTCTGGCGGCCCGTTCTCGTACTCTGATGCGGCAGGTGCCGCCCGTGAGGTGCTCGCACCAGTCCGCCGCACCACGTCTAGATCGTAGAAACACCTGGCGGGAGCTGGGCAGTCCCGGCGAGAGAGCGAGCCAGCCACCGTTCCTCTGCTCAGATCGGTGAGACGCCCAGGAACGGCGGAGACTAGCAAAACGTGAGCCATAGCGCCCATAACCCAGGGCAGCAGATAGTGCAGTGATAGCGCACCAGCGTGCGGTGTTAACTGGCGGCCGAGGGCCGAACAGATAATCTGCGCGCCTCTGCCGCTGGCCAACATCGGGCCAGCCTGGAGCTGATAATCGGCGATCCGGGTCGACGGTCGGTAACGCAGAGGTCACCTTACGTGATCGCTCAGGCGGGTTGACGGTGAGGGAAATCATCGTCGCTGGGGCCTGGCAGACCCAGCCTTCTGGGCTTCAGCCCGACCCGGGAGGTGCCCATGGTCACGACATCCGCAGCTGTCGCCGCTATCGAGTCAGTGTTCACCGAGCCGCAGCGGCTCGCCCTGGCTGGGTGCCTGGCCGGCTACACCGGCCTGACGCGCGAGGCGTGGCGTACGCGTTGGACCTGCGCCAGTACGCCAGCTGGTGCCAGCAGCATCACATCCGCCTGTTCGAGGCCCGGCGCGCCGACATCGAGTGCTTCGCCCGTCACCTCGAAGCCCGGGGTCGATCACGCGCGACAGTCACCCGCAGGCTTTTGCACCGTCGCCGGGTTCTACCGCTACGCCGTCGAAGAAGAACTTCTCGATCACTCGCCGGCAGCCCATGTCCGCTGCCCGCGCCTGGACTGTGAGTCGCACGCGGCCGGGCTGGACCGCAATGAACTCGGCGCGATGTTCGTCGCCGCAGGCCTTAGCCAGCCTGCCGATCATGCCCTCATCTCCTTGCTCGCCCTGAACGCCTGCGGGTCTCCGAGGCCACCGGCGCCAACATCGAGGCCCTGGGCTCGGAGCGCGGGCGCCGGACGCTGACCGTCACGCCGCGCGGACACGGTTACCACCCTGCGCCGGGCCGCACAGCCGACGGCACGAGCTTGCCGAGACCGCACTGGTCACGCCAGCGGCACTGAGGTCACACGAGCCGGGCCACTGAACGTGAGGGACCGTCGACATCGGGGACGTGCCGGAGCCGTTATGAACGCTATTGGCTAGCTGGTGTTCTACGCTCGTTGCCCCGCGTATCCGGGTGTTATGGCGCTGAATCCGCAAGGCACTGCGCGAGCTCCTGCATGCCTGGGCGATGGGCACGCCGACCCGGTTGGCGACCTCGCGGATGTAGGCGACCGCTGCGAACAGTGCGTACTCTCACAAGTCATCGGTCTGCCACCAGGCGACCTCCTCCAGCAGGTCAGGGTCGGCTCCGCCATGCAGCGCCGCCGCGGCCAGGACAGCGAACTGCAGCTTCTTGTTCCGCCGCCCGCAGAACCTGCACTCAGGCAAGAACCGTTCCCTGATGCAGGACAGCGGGCCGGCCCGGCTAGCGCCGCACCAGTCCAGTGCGTCGGCGGCTAGGTACAGGAAGACCTCACCGGGGAAGGTGTCGTTGCGCGGATGCAGCGGCTCCAGTTCGCCGAGCAGCCCGAACAACTCGGTACCGTCGCCCAGCCCGCCCAGCAGGACCCGGCGAGCGGTGACCGCGTCCTCGGGCGTGGGCCGCTTCCTGGCAGGCATACCCCAGACGGTAGGACATTCCGGCGGCGGCCGGATCCGGATCACATCGCCGGCGCCGCCCGGCTGCGGCGGCCATCGATCACCAGCGGTCCGGGGTCTGGGCTCCTACAGCGAGCGCGCCGAACGCCGCCTCGAGTCGCTGCCGACGGCGCCGACTGGGCTCGTGACCTGCTTCGGCCGCCACGAACCCGATCAGCTCGCCCAGGTCGTCCTCGCTGCGGCGAGGACGACGGCGTTATTGCGGGCGCGGATGCCGAACACCAGTCGTTCGCGGTCGGTGTCCAGGAACCGCAGCCCGCGCATCGCCGCGGCCATCTCATCAGAGATGACGATCTGGCTCACAGCGCCGGCCAGGACGGGCCGGCGGCGGCGCAGGCCGAACCGCGAGCCCCCTAGTTGCTGACCACACCCTCATCGCCGCACGCTGCACCGCCATCGGATCGGCTCCCCAGGCGCGGTCGATAGCACGATCATCCGGCCCCGGCAGCGGAGGTTGGCCGGCCGGCGGCGGCAGGGCAGTGCGCTTTCCCAGGCGGCTCCGGCATCACCGGCTGTCGCCGCCCGGACGATGCCGCCCAGGTGCCCGGTTAGCCGACGTGCCGGGCCCGGCGTAGTCCCGGGGCAGGTCCACGAAATGGCGCAGGCCGGTGACCAGCATGACCCATGACAGTACCGGCCCCGATGGCGCGCCGCCCCGCCTCACAGCCAAGCCATGCGGTCGGCAGCCCACGGCCCTTGGTGACGATGCCGCCGCTGGCTTCCATCAGCATGCCGGAGCTGTCTATGGCAACGTGACCCCGGGGATCGGTGAGCACAGCGAAGATCTCGCCTGCTGACGCAGCCACGGCGCGCTGAACTTCGAGTCGTTCTGGCATGCGCCGATTGTCGCACTCGCTGGCATGGGCGGCACCGACACCTGAACCCATGCGCAAGTAGCCGTTAGGTGCGGTGATCTTGCTGCCGTGTCGGCTGCTTGGCCGCGCCCGAATGGGGTGATCGGAGCGGCTGTACGGTGTTGCTGACTGGGCCTCGCCCACCGGCCCGGGCCAGGCAGCCCGGCAGCATTGTCCAGGTCACCATCCGGGAACGGCGTGACCTCGCGAGCTGCAGCGGACACTGCACGCCGACGGCACCAAAAACTGCGAAAGTCGAGAAGTATCGAAGAGCAACAGCGGCCGTAATGCCCGCTCCGTCGACGCTTCCAGCGGATACTGCTTCCCTGCGCCGGGCCGTCTCGCCGTCTCGGGGTCACTCGCCTGGAGCAGTGCGCCGAGGTTGGCCATGGCGCCGTGTCGCCGGCTCGGCCGGGTCCGGCATACGCTAGCGCTACGGCGGGCTGGTCAGGCTCAATAGTTCGGCACGGGGGCCGGGTGCTGCCGAGCCGGAGCCTGGCGTCCTGGTGAGCTACAGATCAACGTGCGGGTGATGGTTTGTCTTTCTTCCCTCCCAGGATCGGGTTCGATGCCCACGTTGCGGTGCCGGGCTCAACTACGGCGGGCGGGCGCGCACTTGCATTTCGCTGGGCGGGTGTCGCGGTCCCGTGCTGCTACCTGCTCGCGGGTGTCCTCGTGACGTGGCGGCTGTGGGCAGATCCTGGGTCGCGGGTGGTGGCGGGGAACCCTCATGATGCCGACCTGTACGCCTGGTTCATGCGGTACGCGGCGATAGCCGTGCGGCACGGTCGGCTGCCCGCCCTGATCACGGCCGGGATGAATGCACCTCAGGGCGTCAACTTGATGTGGAACACCCCGCTGCTGCTGCCCGCTGTCCTGCTCGCGCCGGTGACCGGCCTGTTCGGCCCGCAGCTCAGCCTGACCGTATTGACCACGGCCGGCTTCGCGGGATCGGCGGCGGCCATGTTCTGGGTGCTGCGCCGCTGGCGGGTCAGCACCGGGGCGGCGGCGCTGGCCGGGGCGGTGTACGGGTTCTCCCCGGCCCTGCTGCAATCGGCGATGAGCCATTACAACCGTCAGCTAGCCATCCTTCCGCCGCTGATCATCGACGCGGGCCTGCGCCTGGCCGCGGGCCAGCCGGCTACCACCGGTGACCGGGACGGCGGCCGCCCGCCGCCGGCACAGCGGCCGCGCATTCGCCCGCTGGGCGCGCTGCCAGCGCCGGTGCGCACCGGAGCCTGGCTCGGGCTGCTCGTCGCCGCCGAGCTGTTCATCAGCGAGGAGATCGCGCTTGCCACCGCGCTAGCCGGCCTGCTGCTGGTGGCGGCGCTCACCGCCGCCAGGCCACGGGCCGCCGCGCGCCGGCTCAGGCCAGCGGCTGCCGGCCTGGTGGTAGCCGCCGGGGCCACGCTGGCGCTGGCAGGCCCAGCCTTGTGGACGCAGTTCCACGGCCCGCTTGCCCAGCACGGTGCGCTGTTCCCGCCTGACTACTACGTCAATGACCTCACCGGCTTCGTGACTGCGCAGAGTTCCCTGTTCCTCCACACGGCAGCCTCTGCGGCCGCAGCAGCCCGGTACCAGGGCGGCGCGGCCGAATACCTTGGCTACCTGGGCTGGCCGCTGATCACCATGCTCGTGCTGGCCACCCTGGCCTGCTGGGGCCGGCTAGCCGGGCGGGCGCTGGCCGTCACCTTCGTGGTGCTCGAGGTATTCTCCCTGGGCGGCCACCCGCTGGTGAGCGGGACAGCGCACCCTGCGGTGAACCTGCCCTGGCACTGGATCGAGCGCCTGCCCGTGGTCGCCGTGGCGCTGCCGGACCGGCTGTCCATCCTGGCCGACGGCGCCGCGGCAGCGCTGCTGGCGTTCGGTATCGACGCTGCCAGGGCACGCTTGGCCGCCTGCGGTGGAGCTGAGTCATCGATCCCGCCGGCCCGGGCCAGCGCGGATGCGGCCCGTCGGCCTGCCCGGCTCCGGCAGGCCGTGGCGGGATGTGCGCCCGCGTCTGTGATAGCCGTGGCGGTGCTCGCCTGCCTGCCGCTGCTACCCCGCCCGCTCCCGGTGGCCAGCACGCTGCCGCTCCCGGCTGGCTGGTCTCAGGTCTTCGCCAGACTGCAGCTGACCCCGGGCGCCCGAGTCCTCGCCGTCCCCGTTCCCATTAATTACCTGACCCCCGTGATGCGCTGGCAGGCCGACACTGGCGAACCGGCCGCGATGATCGGCGGGTACTTCATCGGACCGGGGCAGGGTCGGCAGGCATACATCAACGGCGCAGGTGTGAAGCCAACCGCCTGGTACCTGGACCAGCTCTGGGCGGCCGGGCTGCCGCCGGCAAGCCCGTTCGTCACCGCAGCCAGGCTCGCGGACCTGCCGACAGCGACAGCTGCGGGCCCAGCGCCCCTGCCCGCCGGGCCGGGCCCGGCTCAGCTGGCCGCCGATCTTGGGAGCTGGCAGCCGAATGCCGTGGTAGCCGACGCCGCACCGCGTTCTCCGCTCGGCCTATACCTCACCCATCTGCTCGGCCGACCTACTGCCCAGTCCGTCAGCGTTGTCGGCTGGCGGCTGCAGCACCGTCAACCCCGGCAAACGCTAGCCGGAACCGGACGCGATTCCGGCTAGCTCTGATATCCCTGACGCCGGACGACCACCGCATGCCCAACAGGCCCGCAAAGTGATGCTCGAACGGCGAACACCTTGCGGTCTCCCCCGACCAAATCGAAGCTCCGGCAGCTCGGGTTTGGGTTCATGGAAGGCGAGGCACAAAAGCGCGCCGCGTTGGCGCCATCCGCGCCGGCAACTGATGCAGTGGCTAGACGCGGGTAGCTGACGCGGCTACAGCGCACATCGACGAACGTGACGCACACTACCGCAAGTGGTGCCGACGAACTCCACGCGTGTTGCACGCGTTTGAACCTTCGTTGGGTATGTGATCCATAGTCCTGGCTCAACCGTCTGAAGTGCTGAGTCCCAGTCACACGAGGGAAAACTTCAGATGATGACGCGCCTCGCGCCTGTCCTGTCCATCTCGGCAATCGCCTTAGTCCTGACAGCTACCTCGGCTGCCGCCGCTCCCCAAGCAACGCCGCGTGCATTCGCGTCTTGTAAGGCGGAAGGCGACTACGCGACCTGTGTCGTCGGCGCCAGCACGAACCGACCACTCACGATGTTCGGCGGTGAGAGCTCGTAGGCGAACTGCAGCCTCGGCAACCCGTCACCGGGCACCCAGGTCACCGTCACCGATCCCAGCGGCAAGGTGATCGGGACTGCGGCGCTCCGGTTCTGGTGGCCAGACCGCTGCCAAGTTCGGCGCCCGCAGCGTTGCGCGCCGCGTCCGGTCAAGATCGGGTACACCACTCCTGTGGACGCAAGCGAGCGGAAGCAACACTTGAAAATTAAGTCACATCGTCAAGTTCGCAGGCGCCCGTTGACAGACCCGACGCTGCCGAGATACGGGCTATAACCTCGGCAGGATACGGCCTTCAGGTTGTGGGTCCGCGGGGCGTACCAGTGGGTGCTGAAGATGTGGCCGTCACTTTTCTGCGACTGAGCGGAGGACCGATGGGTGCCACGGAAGCGTGGGCCGGCCCTATAACCAGCGCTCGCGTCCCGCTTATCTCGATCTATTTGATTTTGCTATCCGGGCTTTCTGCAAGGAATTCCCGGCACAGGTTCATGCCCCGGCCGCGTTCAGGGTATGGCGGCGACTCGCGGTGTCCCGCTGGGCTGTCTCAGCCCTGTCGGCAGTCCGTCATCGGATCAGCGCGGACCGGTCGCCGCTTGTGGACGGATCGTCGCTTGAGGCGGGCCCGCGTCTCCCCGCGTCGCTCATCGTCCATGGGCTCTCCGCGAAGTACTCGGATTCGTACCGCAGGACGAACTGGCCAATGAGTGTTCCGCGGGCAGACCTGCAAGCCAGCCCGGCCGCCTCGATCACCGCGTCCGCCTATCCCCGGCGGCGCACTGGCGGGTCAGCTCAATCCACCCGCTGGGCGCACTCGGCACAATCACCCTGACCCGTTGTACTTCGTAGTCACGCACGACCCGGAGGACAACGAGTTCCGCGTCAGCTGAGCCCTATTTCGGTTGGTTTGAGGCATGGCGCGGCCAGGACTTGAAAGCATGGATCGCCAACGACGTGTCACAGTGCCGACGCTGCTGGGGCGGGGGTTTCTGCCGACAAGCCGAGTCCTACAATCGTGCAACTGTGGTAGATCTGCGATTCGGGTGCGCCGACGAGCGGCCCCAAAGCAGCGGAGACAAAGATGATCAAGTCCAGGGGAGCAGAAGGTAAGGTCCGCGTCATATTCATCGTCGATCCTGCTGTGGGCGCCCAAAGTGCGGCGATATGCGGGGACTGGAACGACTGGTCGGCCGACGCCGACGTTATGCGCCGCGACGCACAGGGGGGGTTCAGCCTGCCCATCGACCTTGAACCGGGGCGGACCTACCGGTTCCGCTACCGCCTCGATGGTGAGCGGTGGGACAACGACTGGGCCGCCGACGCCTACGTCCGCAACAGCTTCGGCGAAGACGACTCAGTCGTTGACCTTACTGCGCTGGCGGAGCCGGGCCCGCCGGCCACGAAGAAGGCGCCGACGAAGAAGGCGCGTGCGAAGCAGGCAGCCGTGAAGAAGGAAGCGTTGAAGGAGAAGGAGAAGAAGAAGAAGAAGAAGAAGAAGAAGAAGAAGAAGAAGAAGGGGTGAAGAAGGAAGCTGCGGCTCGAATCACCAGGAAGGCCGACGTACCCGCCACCAAACCGGCCAGGAGGACGGCGAAATAGTGCGGGCGAGATGTCGATCGTCGGCTGGCCTGCGTGAGCCGACCGGTTCGACGCGGAACTGCTGAGCCACCTTGCGCAGGCCGAAGCACAGACCCCTCATTCACCTGGGTACGACCGGGGGACATGGATTAGCGCGCCGGTCCGGCTCACCGCTGGGGGCAGCACCCCGGCCGCGACCTGCGCGAATTCTGCCTGGCCAGCAAGACGACGTGCTGCGGTTCTGCTGCGACATCAGGATCTGGCCGACGAACTCCGCCGTCACGCCGCCCGCCGGGTTGGCAGGAGGACGGCGTTAGATTCGGGGCGTGCCGGCGCGGCCGGCGGGACGCGTCGCGCATGGTCTTGGCGTGCCGGGCGCACCATCGTCATGGGCAGGTCTCCCTCTGGCCCAGTGCGGCATCCGCCGGGACAGTTCGGCGGGGCAGACCCCGCAGGGCAGAGTGGCGGCGAATCCGGCTACCTGGCTGAAGGTCATCCGTCGCAGCCGGATCTTGGAGGACTCGGCCGCAGCCTCGGTGGTGGCGATCGCCTGCGGCAGCCGTTCGGGATCAGTCGCGGTCACCGTGACGAACAGGGAGATCACGCAGACTCCAGCGCCCATCGCCTCCTCGGCCGCGGCTTGCCGGGCGCGGGCCTGGTCGTGGGCGTCCCGGGCGGTCTCGTCGCGCCGGTTCAAAGCACTGCCAGTCGCGATCTTCGCGTCAAGGGAGCACCGAGCCCGCCAGGCGGCCGAGAAGCTCAAAGCAGGCACCGCATGGACGGACACTGGCCTGGTGTTCACAACAGAGATTGGCACGCCGATCGACCCCGCCAACCTCCGCCGCGCGTTCCGGACCCTGATCAAGCGAGCCGGCCCCGATAAGGAGCCCACGCCAGAATGTCCCAAGCCTGGCCAGTGGCACCCGAACGAGATGCGCCACTCCGCCTGCAGCTACATGGACGCCATGGGCGTGGCACCCAAGCGGGTCGCGTCGATCCTGGGCCACGAGGGAACCTGGACCACAGAAACCGTCTACATCTACACGGTCAGGAGATCATCGACATGACCAACGGCGAGTTTACGGCCTACGGTAACCAGTCAGCGGAACTAGGCTAACCGCTCATGTGCCGAATGGCCGCTGACCTGCAGAAACAGAGTAAGAGTGGAGCTATGGGGATTCGAACCCCTGGCCTCTTGCATACCATGCAAGTCAGACAACCTGCCAGCCTGGGCGTCAATGGCGCCTACCTGCAGATACAGTGTACTGACGTGCCTATAAGTGCCTAGCAGTCTATGGGTGATGGCTGTCCACTTGGCTGTCCACAGCGTTTGAAGACAGCGCGGTTTGAAGCCCTCGAACGTAGTGGCGGGCAACAGCGCTTGTTCACCCCCTCCCTTCCGGGACGGTCCGGCTGCGCAGCGCCGCGTGCGCCATGAGCTGGTCAGCTGGCCTGCCGCAGTGCGGCCTCGACCTGCTCCCGCACAATCCGGGCTAGCTCTGCGCGCGAGACCAGCAACTCCTCGCCGGTGGTCTCCTGCCGCAGCCGCTCCAGCACCCATCCGCGGATCAGCACGCTCGGAAGCTGGCCGCGCGCCTCCGCGAGCCGCCGCAGTGCGGCCAGCGCGTCCGGGGGGATTCGCACGCTATAAACCTGCGCCCGGCCACGTGGCGGCCGGGCGTGGGGAACGAACCCCGCCGGGTCATCCGCGGCAGCCCGCCGCTCGAATTCCTCCTCGGCCTCCGCGATGATCTCCCGCTCAGTCTTCCCCGTCATCGCCCTGTCCTTTCCAATACGCTACCCGCACCCTGCGGCCCGCGGCGATCGCGCTGCCGCCACGCCAGACCCCGGTCGGCGGATGCTCCGTCGTGTAGATCCACACCAGCAGCACCCGCCGCGCCGACGGCGAGTAGCCGAGCACCTCCACCGAATCCCGCCCGGTGCCACGGCGCACCAGCCGGTTCGGGTCCAGGGCCGCCTCGCTGGCCCACAACGGCTCAATGTTGATCTCTGCCGGTCCCTTGCCGCTCGGCCCGAGTGCGGATGCGCTTGGCCCGCTGCTCCGAAACGATGACCAACAGGGCGGCACGCTGCGCAGCGTCGGCCTCGGGTACTCCTACCTTGCGGAACTCGGCCGCGGCGATCTTCGGCGACGACCGGACCCCCTTGAAATAGCAACAGCGCCACCATCATCGCCGGGTCATACGGCGCCTGCCCCTGACCGTCGGCCCAGTGGGCCGCGGTGAACCCCGACAGGTCCGGCTGCCCGGTCACCGCGATCACCTGCCAGGCCAGGGTGACCCGGCGGCAGCCAAGACCGGATATCGGCCGACAGCAATGTGGCGGTTCTCTTCCTGGTTGGCGAGCACGATGTCAGGGACGAGGCCGGTGATGGCGGCCAGGTTGGGGTTCTTGGTGCCGCGGACCCTGACCAGCTGAGAATAGGCCGCCCCGGACGCCAATCGGTGCTCATGGATTCGCGGTTGCTATTTAGTAGCCGTCACTGCCTGGATAATGACGGCGTAGAGCCGGTGCCACTGCGTCGAGTGCAATCCCGCTGTGGCCATCAGCTGGGTTGCCCGAATTACGCCCTGAACGTCACTTCGTAGCCTTCACTCTCTAGCTGTCTCCGTGCTTCGCTGACGGCCTCGGCCAGGTCTTTAGCCTGCAGGTAGCCGTGGTCGCCGCGGTCGTCCTCCTCTGAGGTCAGCAGCTTCCAGCGGTCATTTTCATAACTGAGAAGCGCCTGAACTGGGCCGTCTTCCGTGAATCGCTCCGAGACCACCAGTGTTGCGATCTTCGTTACCTTGCCGGTCCTGAAGGTCACTTTGTAGCCTTTGCTCTCTAGCTGCCTCCGTGCTTCCCTGACGGCCTCGGCCAGGTCCTTAGCCTGCAGGTAGCTGTCGGGGTACTCCTCCTCTGAGGTCACCAGCTTCCAACCGTCATTTATATACTGGAGAAGCGCCTGAACCGGGCCGTCTTTTAGTGCGTCCTCGTCAAACTCTCCCGGATTGACCTCGGAGCCGTGTTCAGTGAATCGTCCCGCGACCAGCAGTGTCGCGATCTTCGTTGCCGTCCTTTCTTCCCTTGTAGCCGTGTCCTGCACCTGTTGTTTGGTGATGCTGAGATGGATACCGGTGTCGTCGAACCCAGACACCTTGTCCGCCGGGATAAACACTTGCTCGTGATGCCACGGAAAATGCTTCTCTTTGAGGAGCACGTAGGTCACCTGATGGGTGTCGGAGTCGATGCTGAGCGCATCGAGTTGCCCGATGTCGCCGTCGGTGGCATGGATATGATCGCCGCGGTGTTCCTCCTCCTCAGTCTGGCCGACGAGCTCCCCTCCTGGGCTTGGGGGCTCTTTATCCTGGAGATTCTTGAATTCCGCTTCGGTGCAGTTGAGTGAGACCTTCCTATCCGGAGTGGCTTCGACATAGTCCAGCGGAACACGTGCTAGCCCCGCCCGGCCTTTGGGTTCGACCATGAGATGGGTTACTGTCCGTTTATTGCGATCGATGCCTACAGACCTTACTTGGCCGAGGACCTTATCATCGCTGCCGCGGGTTTCGCTTCCTATCACGAACGTTATCTCTGCCATAGTCACACCCCTGGTTCGTCCGTGAACCAAGCCTATATCTCCCGGCCAGTCTGTGCTCGAGGGTGAGCCGCATACCTGTGTGCTGACGTCCGTCGCGTGTCCAGGCAACCTACACCGTCGTCATCGGGTTTGTAGCTCAGTCTTGGTGCCTTGGTCTCCCGTCCCGGAGAGGCTCCGCCTCAGGCCGGTCGAGCTGCCCGCTGACCTGGTCTTTTCCGCTCGCCTTTACGATTTTGAGCGCGCTTACGCAAGGACCTGCGGTCACGTTGGCGGTGCATATGCCGAAAATCTCATCCGCCCAGGTGGGAATCGCTATATGCGGATCTCCGTATCAGGCGAGCTGGTTCCTCCCCGGCGGCCCTGCCTGCCGCGGCATGATGATCGGCTGTGCTGCTGCGACTGGCCTATCTCGCTGTGACGAACATGTTCGCGTTACTGCGGCTCCTGCCGGTGAGCGACCGGGAGAAGGACGTGGAGATCCTGGTGCTGCGTCACCAGATCGCGGTCCTGCAGCGGCAGCTGGGTACGACCCGGCCGCGGCTCCTCCCCAGCGACCGGGCCTTCCTGGCCGCCCTGCTGCACCGGATACCACGCGACGTGGGCGCCTCACGGGTACCGGGCAACCGAGTCATGGTGGCGTATCTGGATGCAGGCGACAAACCCGGCGCTGCCGTCCGGCGTGGTGCTCGCCGGCCGGGACGAGGCCGTCGCGGCGTTGGAGAGCCGCCTGGCAGGCACCCCAGGCATCACGACAATCAGGGGCGGGAGCGCGGAAGAAATACTCGCGTTCATCGCCGCAGTACTCGACAGGCATCGCGGTCGAGCTCGCCGTCCGGGTGACCCGGCCGCCGGTGCTCCAGCGGTTCGCCGCCGAGGCGCAAGCGGCCACCGCGCAGGCGATCGGCCTGGACGGTCTCGGCCCCCTCGTCTGCCTTGCGGTGTGCCAGGAAGGTCTCGACGAGATCGCCGGCGGGCCCGCCGGGCAGCTGCGCTATCTGGTCAGCCCCGGCGGCGTGATTTCCGGCATCCCCGGCGTCGCCGTCGAGGCAGAAACGATGACCATCGCCGCTACGCCGCCCGAGGTCACCGCGGCGCTGCGCGCGGGACGCCTCGGCGACGTCCCCGAGGCGTCCCGGGATGTTGACACCGATCCGGGACAGGACGAGACGGCGGTAGCGGCCGAAGAAGAGCTACCGTTTTGATCAGGGCGAAGCGGCGGAATCGGTGCCGGGCGGCGGTTTCGTCCTTCCGTGCCGTCCCGCGCGATGCCATCACCGGGAAGCACGCAACTGCCGCGGCGGCGCGGTCGCAGGAGGGCAGGCGGCTGACCGCACGACCGCGCCGTGCCCTCGGCCAGCTCGCACCCGCTCAAGCTCACACCCGGCCACCGGAAATCACCCTGGCTGAGCACCAGCCGCGCCGAAAACACGTCCTCGGCGGACTTACACACGAGTACCGGGTCGCCGCCTAACAGCTCCAGGCCGTTACCAGCAGACAGGGTCACCAGCCCGATCGTGTATTCGAGCCCGACGGGCCCAGTGATCAGGCCCAGTGATCAGGCCCAGTGATCAGGCCGAGTGCGGGAGTGGTGCCGCATCGGCACGGTCGAGCCGCTCGACTGCCACCACACGGGCGCCCGGGATGCCGGACTCGATCGCGGTGATCGCGCTGGCGACAGCGACCGCGAAACTGGGCGCATCGCGGTCGAAGATGGCCCGCTGCACACCGGCGGCGCTAGTCAGCAGCGCATCGTCGCAGCCGGCCTCATACAAGGCGTCAGCGTCAGGGCTGCCGGGGCTGGTGAGGTCCACGCCGTCGATCACCACCGCGAACGAGTGGATCACGGCGTCACCTCCCCATCAGGCCGGTGCTGGCACTTGCTCACCTGCTCGCGTACCCGTTTACCAAAGGTAGCCGGGTCACGAGGACTGGACCAGACGACGACCGCACGCAAGCCGGCGGGACAGCGTGCGAGACCCCAGCGGTGGCCACGATGGATTCCCTCCACCACCCACCCGGCGGCCTCGGCGGATCTTAGCGCGGCCTCGATGTCTTTCTTCGGATGACGCTGGCGAGGGGGCACTCCGGTAAGGCTACGGGCCAAGGCCCGCCGTTCAGAGGCGAATCAGCGTGCCCGATACCAGCGTGCCAGCAGGACTTCGGGGGCGCTGCCGGGCGATGCGGGAGGCCCCGGCGAGGCCTACGGGCAGAGCAGCTGCCCGCCGTCCGCGAGATTGTCACGACGGCCGTCGGTCATCGCGTTTGAGCACCGGCTGGACCCTGTTGGCATTTCGGGCTCAGGCGGCGACGGTGCAATCTAGCCGCTGGAGATGGCTGGTCCGTGTCCGGTCGAGGGGCGCCGGTCCACCAGGAGTCCAGCCGGATCAGGTTGACCTACCTAGGCTTGGATAAGACTCGCCTCGCCTGGAGCACAACGCCACTGGACCGAGCACAACATCCGCGTGCACATGTCCAGCTGCGTGCTCGCCCTGCAGATCGCCCACCTGACGCGCCGCGAAACCAAGCGCGCGGCGGCTGGCGGCCGCGGCGGAGGACAACACACGGCTGCGGGAGGTCAACGCCCGGTTGCGTGAGGTCGTCGAGGCGCAGGCGGTGCAGCTGGGAGCTGTCAGGATGCAGCAGCCGGCGCTGTCGCGGCGGGTGGAGGAACTCGAGCGCAAGGCCGGGAAGGACTCCTCGAATTCAGGGAAGCCGCCGTCGAGTGATCGGGTGTGGGACAAGAAGTCCGCCGGGAAGAAGGGCACCCGCCGTTCGCTTCCACCTGGGGCGAGGATGTCGGGGATACCGAGGATGTTCGGGATGTCTTGGTGCGCCAGTGGCGGGCTATCGCCGCCGCTGTCCCCGGGATCGATCTCAATGTCGCGAGCCGGATCGATGGCTGGCGCAACCGGGACATCGCTCATCTGCCTTCAACCGCTCCTGCTTCGCCGGTTTGTCGCGACGGCATCGACGCAGCGTGCCCTGGTCGGCCTCGCGGCGAACCCGTCGAGCCGGTCAGCCCGGACAGCGTCGCGCAAGCCATCACGGCCCGGGCGCTGATCGAGGTGCTCTCGCTCCGGGCTCCGCGCCTCGTTCAACAGGCGCGAAACCTCCCGTCGCCCGTCTGGATCGACGTCGCGACCGGGCGCCGGCCGGGCCCCGGGAGCCTCGCGGCAGCATTACCTGTCATGAGCTGAGCCACTGACCTGTATGTCAGGTTCTTGAGCTCTTGGGCGCCAAGTACAAGACATCACGTACAGATTGGATCCGCACTCCAACGCTCGGATCTCAATTTCCGGCCGTGTCAGGGTTTGTCGATCGTCGTCATGCACACTGTGCAAATGCTCGCTCGCGTGCCACGACCAGTGCACATCGGAGACGGATCTCTGACCCACGGCGGTGGACGCCGCCAGAGTCAGGTTCCCGGTCTGGCACTCCCAGGTGCTAGCAGGGATGCGCGGTCATCGTGTGCCCGGCCTGCCTTGACGCCGGTACCCCTCTACGATCGTCGGCATGTCGCCGGTATCCCGTGGTCGCAAGGCCAAGCCCAAGACCAAGGCCAAGAAGGCCAACAAGCGCGCCGCTGGCCGGCCGGGCACCGCGCAGCGCGGCGACGTCGGGCTGCTGGCCGACGCCGGACTGTCGCCCTTCGCGCTGCAGTTACTAACGGAGCCACGGCGGCGCCCCCAATGGTTCGACGTGTCGATAAAGGCGATCCTGGACCGGGCTGGCGACGTGATGGCCGCGCAAGGGCCGCGGGAACTCGAGCAAGCGACAGCGGAGCTGGTGGGTGCCGAGTTGTGGGTCATCGTGCGTGACGAATGTTACGGGATGTGGTTCGACTGGCTGTTTGAGGAACTCGCCGACGGTGCGGCAGCACGGGTTCGGCAGGAGGCTGAGCGTCACGATGGCCGCTGGGAGGCGCCCTGGCGGCTGCTGCACGGCCTCACCTCGATCGGGTCACCCGCGCTGCGGTCCACCGCGCAGTCCGCGCTGGCCCGGGCCGGGAAGGGCCTGCCCGCGGGCGCAGCGGCGGGGCAGCCCGGGTGGCTGCGGCAGCTGCCGCGGATCGCCGCGACCGGCGAAGTATGGGAGATGCACGATGCCTACGGCAGCCGATTCGCGGTGATCGCGGGCTTCTCCTATCCGGGCGGGACGGACCCGTCGGTGTTCCTGTTCGACATCGACGCATGCGGGTTGGTCACCCTCGCCAGCGCGGGCGTATTCGACGACGTGGAGCAGGCGGCCACCGCGTGGCGTGCGCTGGTTGGCGAGGCGGGCGGCGCCCGGCCGAGCCCCGTCGAGACGCCTGACCGCCTGGTCTGCGTCGTCCATTTGGACGACGGAGAAGAAAGCCTCAGCGGATCCGAATCGCGGGCGGTGATGGACAACTGGTTCCGCGCGCGCCGGCGCCACCACGATCTTGCGGACGCCCTGCGCAAGCGGGGGATGCCGCTGCCCGAAGCCAAGTCGCTGTACCGCGACATCGATATCGAGCCGATGGCGGAGGCGTTCACCGGCTGGTATGCACGGCGGCACGGCTCCAAGCCCGACCCCGACGTGGTCGACGCGGTCGCGGAGGAGTGGCTGGAGGGGACGCTGCCAGGCACCTGGCATGCCGCGTCGCCGCACCGGGCGCAATTCCAGGTCGACTTGATCAGCGACTGGATCCCGGATAACCCCGTCACCGTCGGCGCGAAGACGCTTTTGCCCGAATGGGTCCGGTGGAACGGCGAGCAGTCCGGCCTCCCCGGGCACCTCACCGAACGCGCGGTGGCCGCCGCCAGCGGCGGCCCCCGGTCGCCGGCGGACGGCGCAGCGGACTGTTTCTGACCCTGCCCTCAGGCAAAGCAGAACCCGTTCCGTCGCCGCTCGGACTCGCGTCGGCATCCAACGATCCAGCGTTCGGCGGACACAGGCGGGCCGGGCGTGCCCTGGTCGGCCTCGCGGCGAACCTAACCGGGACTCACTCGCTCGCCGGGCTCATCGACGCGTCGGCGCGCGAGGCTGCCGAGCGGGGCAGGGTTGATTTCGCGCAGGCGCTCGAGGATGCCGTGCCCCCATTGCAGGCGCCAGACCTTTCCGCGACCGTCGTGACAATGCAAGGGCCGATCCGCCTCGCCGACTATCTCATCACCCGCTGCGTCGAAGCGGTGGTACATGGCAGTGACCTCGTCGAGCCGGTCAGCCCGGACAGCGTCGCGCAAGCCATCACGGCCCGGGCGCTGATCGAGGTGCTCTCGCTGCGGGCTCCGCGCCTCGTTCAACAGGCGCGAAACCTCCCGTCGCCCGTCTGGATCGACGTCGCGACCGGGCGCCGGCCGGGCCCGGGAGCCTCGCGGCAGCGTTACCTGTGATGAGCTGAGCCACTGGCCTGGGATGTCAGGTTCTTGGGTCTCACTTCATTTTTCAGGCGTTCCAAAGATGCGATATGAGGGGGACCTCCTCGGCGTCAGTCGTAGAAGCATCTACGACATACGGGCTTAGGGAGAAGGTCCCTTGTCCCAATTGGGTTGGAGCTCGAGGAGGTCCCATGAGCATCGTAGGCGGGTTTGACGTT
>DATIYI010000425.1:0-4167 GCA_035517695.1 Streptosporangiaceae bacterium | reverse complement strand
CGGTCGGTGCCGTCATGACCGCGGCGCAGGAGCAGCGCAGGGCGCAGATGGCGGCCGCCGCGGCGCGGCGGCTGGAACCCGATGCCCGCCCGGCCGGCAGAACCGCGATCCGGTCAAAGCCGGTACGGATCACCCTCGACCTGAGCCCCGAGCTTTACCGGCAGTTCACCCGGTGGGTGGACGCAGCCGCCATCGCGCTCGATGTGCCGCGCGTCGCCCTCGCGGACGCAATGCGGACGATGATCCGGATCACAACGGAAAGCCCGGACGCCACGGGTGAGATCATCGAGCGGCTACGCCGCGATCGTGAACAGTAGCGCGCCAAGCCACCACACCCACCACCAAGGCGCGCCAAGATTTTCGCAGTTACCTTCGAACGGGCCAGCAGCGTTTCAAACGTGTGCGGCCAGCACAAGTGTGAGCGTGCATTGCCCACAGCGGGAGCGGCCCAGGGTGTCGATTACGAGATCACCCTCACCCTCGGCGGACCAATCGCCGTAGCACACGCGGCTACACGCTCGCCGCCCCGCCGCGTTCTCACGCGTCTTGCCGTCAATATTCACGCCAGGACACGCCGCATCGCCGGCATATCCAAACGTAGTTGCCCGCCCGCATTCGACACTCCTCCTCGTCGTGCTCCTGGACACCGCAGGCACACTTGCAGTGGCTGTCGAAGGTATGAGCGATCCGGCCCCGATGTGCCCTGATCATCTCGTTGTAAGGATCAATCCTGTCGCCGAGTTTGTCCGGTGGGAACTGCCCGGCCTCTCGCAGCCTGGCCCGGGCCGACATGCGCTCCTCCCAGGTGGCCAGGTTGATGGCGGCGGCGAGCTCGCGCTCGCCGCCGTCCTCGAGGTTGTGGGTCTGCTTGCCCACGAGGCTACGGCGCGACAGCTTTACGCTTGGCTTGGTTATCATGATCAGTTCCTTCCTATGCGATCACGTGAAGCCTCCTTTCCTATGTACTACGTCACACTTCTTCACGGTGGCTACTAGGGCCGGATGGCCCGTCCCCTTGCGCCTAATGTCATATTGCGCCGGGCACCGCTATCAAGTGCTTGCGGCACGATCTGGTACGGCCAAAATTCGACAATTACAAGCTTGCAGTCCAGTATCGGGTAGCCCGGAGCCGGACCTCCGGAAGTCCCTGTGCGAAATGGGCGGGCGTTGCACCGCGTTGTTGATCTTCCACCGGTAAGAAGTTCCCCCACTATGGCGCACGACAGAACATTCTTCGTCATGGAGCACCCATGTCCTACAACGCCAAGCTCTGCATCAACGGCAACCACTGGGCCCAGCGCCAGGCAGCCAAAGCCGGCATCGGGTTCGAGGCGCTCGATAACGGCTTCGCCGCGGTCAGCGACCCGGCCGCACTGCAGCAGATCTGCGATCAGCTGGGACCGGAGCAGATCGACGCGCTGCTGCGCAAATGGCTGGCCAGGATCCCGCACCCGTTCACCGCCGCCGACCGGGAAGCCGGGTACCGCTACGACATCTCCATCTTGCAGGCCGAGTTCTCCCTGACCCAGATGCTCGACCGGCCCGTGTCCGGGCAGGTGTTCTTCGAGCAGGTCATCCGCGACAACCTCAGCGCTGGGTGCCCCGACCAGGTCAGCCTGATCTTCGGCCGTCGGCTGATGCGCACCGGTCCCCGCGCCACCCCCGGCCGGTTCCGCACCCGGGTGATGGGCGACACCAGATCCGCCAGCCGCACCGCGATCACCGGCGCAGCACCGAGCGGCCCCGCGGCATCAGCCGCGGGGCCGCCGACGTTTCCGGAAGCGCCTTGACCTGCGGGAATGGTGTTCAGCGGCATAGCGCGGTAGAACTTCACGCGGGGCTCCTGTGTGAAGACTGGCGTCAGATACCACGTCCTTCTACAGGAGCCCTCCCGTATCACCCGTCACGCCACGCCAGACCACGCCATTCAGCCTCAAACCGATACACGGCATGCCCGGGTCCCCGGGCCGTCGCGGCCAAGCTCGGGTCGGGACAGCCCTCGCATCGACATCACACACCGTCACCACAGCAGGCCGCGCCACCGCCGTCCATACTCCTGACCCAGGTCGTCCGAAACGCGCAAGTCCATGGCACTGGGCGGTTCCGGGCCCAACCGGGGTCATTTTCTATCATGGTTACAGGCATGTAATTTAGTCCACACCACCGTCCACAGGCTGTGTGTAACTGGGCCACGCCGCTGCCCGAAATGCACCGCTATATCCACACCCTGTGGGAAACCGGTAGTTCGCTGCGCGGTGTCGAACGGGCCGGTGGCCTCGGCGGAGCCGTCAGCCGCTGCATTCTGATGAAAGTAGGCGGGCCCAGCGTGTCAACACCAGCTTGCCGTTCGCCGGTGGCGGGCGACTATCGGATCGGGCAGCCGAGGCCGGACACGGCCTGGACAGGGCCCTCCTTGCGTCCGCGCCCGCAGATCCGGCCTGCGCGCACCACCCCAGCAATCCTGCGACCGCCTGCCGTAATCCCGTAGTTACTGCGTTACTGCGTTACTGCGTTCGTGACGGCATGGCGCGCGGCACGTGAGCGGCAGGGCGGACGATGCCCGCGGCCACACTCTAGATCACTGCCGGCACGGCACAGAGGAAGTGATCGTCAGGGCGTAATGGTGGGCGGATTTTCTGCTACCCATGTTTCCGGCGGCTTGTTGTCTGCCAATCCTCGCCGTTGGCGCCCGCTAAGCCATCCTTCTGTGCGGCAAGTCTATGGATCACCTGTGCAAACGCGCGACAAATCCGTGCGCAACGTATGGATAACAATAGGGATTCCCAGGCGACGACCGCACCTGTGGCAGATACGTTACCTGCGGGAACGCTGTAACGCCCGGTGCGCGGACGAAAGGCCTCCACATGCAATCATAACAAGAGCCATAAATGAGCTGAATGTTGACCGCATGTTTATCCAGCTGTGATTCGAAGGCAGGAACGTGGAGCCTCGAGAGCCCAGACGGTGCGCCTGAAGGTGAGCCGCTGGCATCGTCGGCGTCCCGGCCCCGCCTTGGCCGCGCAGCCGGCCGTCCGGCGCGTAATCCGGCGCACGTGCCCGTTCCCGGGCACGTCACGTTAGCTGTGCGGTAGCTCATCCTCTAGCTGAACCGGAGGCCTGCACATGAAAGTCAAGATCCGACCAGGCGACGCCCGCGTGCTCGAGATAGACGGCTGGATTGAGATGCACCACTGGATCGCCGGGTTGCGTGACGACGAGCCCGTCGAGCCGGTCGGCGATGCTGGGCGCAGACCGGGAGCCGCCGCCGTTGCTCCGTCCGCGCACAGGCTCGCTGCGAGCGCCGAGATCAGTGCCCACATCGAGATTACAGAGCCGGCTGCCATCGGCGACCAGCTACGGATTCCGATCGCGTGTTGCGAGATGGGTTCCTGCATCTGGTACCACGCCGATCCCGCAGCTCTCGGCGAGGCCGACATTCGCGCCCGAGCGATCTCCGCCGGGTGGCGCATCGACGCCCTCGGTCGGCTGGCTTGCCCCAAATGCCAGCAGAGCGGCCCCAGCTTCTGGGCCTCCCACCCGGTTGCGCTGTGGGACCGGGACACGGCCATCACCAGGGCCTCCATGATGGCCACGACCGCGCGCCACCATGGCACCGCCGACATCCCGGCCGGTCGGCCTTAGGCGGAATCCCAGCCCCTCAGTCAGCGTCGATCCGCCGCCAGCCCGCAGGATCCGGGACGGCACTGCAAAGACCCTGGCCGCAAAGACTTACCCGCCGCCCGGGACCCGCTAAATGGGGATCCTGGCATATCCACTTCCCGGCGGCAGCCCGGCCAGGGTCGCTGCGGCTCCTCAGCGGACATGAGGCAACGAGGCAGTGAGTGTCGGCGGCAGTCCAGCCGCGTGTCCGCCGTCACCTCGGCGACACAAGCGACATCCGCCGAGCTCGCTGGCTCCGGCGACAAATGCGTCGTATTACCTCGCCGACAACTGCCGCTGGGTGCACATCATCTGCGCGCTCAGGCGACGAGCGGGGCTGCACGCCGCTAAGCGATAACGGGCTCGGGTCGAGGGTGATCCGTACCGGCTTTGACCGGATCGCGGTTCTGCCGGCCGGGCGGGCATCGGGTTCCAGCCGCCGCGCCGCGGCGGCCGCCATCTGCGCCCTGCGCTGCTCCTGCGCCGCGGTCATGACGGCACCGACCG
>DATIYI010000424.1:0-2626 GCA_035517695.1 Streptosporangiaceae bacterium | reverse complement strand
CAAGCCTTCTATGAGTGGTACAAGCGGACGGGTGACCGCTATGAAGTCGCAGTGCGAGACAGTTCCGGGTTCTTCGACGCGGTGCTCCTCGGCGCGATGCGGCTCGACTTGGCCGCGCAGGCCGGCAGCCCCGATGCGGTGTCCGGCCTGGACTGGGACCCGTTTCTCGCCGCGCAGGATCCGTGCGACCCCTATCAGGTCACCGGGACGACCCGGCGCGGGGATACCATTCTGGTCGCCGTGAACGGCATGTGCACGGACCGGCAGCCGCAATCGCGACCGGACGTGGTCGCGGAGGTCCGGCGTGTCGGCAGCCGCTGGGTTTTCGTCGATTTCCGCCATGTCGAGGACCGGGGCAGCTTGCTCCAGGACCTCAAGGCATTGCGGGAAACGCGGGGGGCTGACACGGCGCATGGCGGCCGCTGAGATCGGAAGCGGCCCAACCGGCGCCTGCAGCGGCGGAACGCCGCCTAACGCCCGCATGACACTGGTGCAGTAGGAAGAGCATCGCAGCGCCCAGCCGAGTGGGCGGCCAGCCCGCCGCTGAGGCGCGAGTCGTCAGGCATCAGCGCATCTGCAGGAGGTAGACGCGTGCTCCGAGCACCCGAGGCGCCGAATGCCCTGCTCGCCGCCTGGAACACGAACGGCCGCGTCACGGCGTTCCTGATCGAGCGCCTCCCGGCGGCGCTCTGGCGCGCGACGATACCCGGCATCCCAACACGGACAGTCCGGAGTGTCGCCGCGCACCTCCACAATGCACGATGTAGCTGGGTAAAGACCTTGGGCGCCGAGCACGGGATCGCTGCCCCGACGCGCGTGGACCACCGATCCGTCACGCCGCGGCAACTCGTGTCGGCCCTGAAGCGGAGCAGTCGGGGCATCGCGGCCCTCCTGGAGCTAGGCTGCCGTCGCGGCGGGCAGGTGCCGTCATCGAGGGCGTACGTGTGGCGCAACCTCGCGCTGGACGTCGAACACGTCCTGACGTACTTCGTCGCCCACGAGGCGCATCATCGAGGTCAGATCGTGATGGTGGCCCGCCAACTCGGGTACCGACTGCCGCCGAGCGTGATGGCGGGGCTGTGGCAGTGGCGGAATCCGTCGGCGCGAAGCGACCGCATCGCCAAGCGCTGATGTCGAACCGGCTGCTGCAGCGGCGGGCACGGCCGCGTGAAGCCGCCGTGACGCTCGGGGTGTAGGCTGATTGGTGATGGCTGGCGGGTCCCGCGGCCGGCCCGCACGCTGAGGCGCATTCGTCAGGCAGCCCGGAGCGGCATGACGAACGAGCTCAATCCGTTGGATTCCGAGCGTCTCGCGCGCGAGGCGGCCGAATCACGCCCGATGAGGGTGGGTCGTCTCGCGCTGAGGCCAGTGCTCGGCGGCGCGGTGTTGATGCTCGCGTATGTCGGCAGCGCGCTCTCCGGAACGGCTTCAATCGCGGGCCTATCTTGGCACAGCGGGGCGGCGTTGCTTGTTGCAGCCGCAGGTTACGTCGGAATCGCTACACTCGGTCTGCGGGTGCTGGGCAGGGGATTGACCGGTTCCGGCACCTCCGGCGCGGCAAGCGGAGTGGCGGCCGCCACCATCCTGCTTGCCATGCATGCTTGGCCCCAGATGGCAGCTGCCAGGATCGTCGTGCAGAGCGGTGTCGTCGGCGGCGTCGCTCTCTGGGCCGCCTGCCGTGGGCTAGCGCACCATGACGCGTGACGCCGCACCTCGCCGCTGAGGCGCGAGTCGCCAGGCAGCAACCGGAGGGCGTGGCTGCAGCCGGGCGGGCACGGCCGCGTGACCCTTGCCTAACGCTCCCAGGTTAGGCTGGTTGGAGATGGATGGTGGGGCCCGCGGGCCGGCCCGCCGCCGAGGCGCGAGTCGTTGGGCTGCGTGGAGGGCACCATGGCCACTCTTCGCAAGAGCGCGATTGGGCTGCTCGGGTTGGCATCGTTGCTGGGCGGCAGCCAGCGTGCCAGCGGGCTCCGCACTCCCCACCAGAAGGCCGCCCAACCGGGCCGAGCTCAGGTGGCGGCAGCCTGGCCGTCGCTTCCAAGCACCGGATACCTGAGCGGCCGGGTGGCAACGGCAGCTGATGTCCGGAGCGGCAACGCGGTCTTTGCGGCGTGCGTTGGAGTCGTCGGCCAACCACTGCACATCGCCATTCCGCAGTATGGCCTGTGGCATGATCCACTCACCGACAGCGTCGAACGGGTCCTGGTTGTGGAGGCGGAGTGGTTCGAGGGCGATAGCATGTTCGGCCTTCGACAGATCCCGAGCGGGAAGGATGCGATGGCCACGATTGCCAATCTCACTCTGCTCGGGCAGACGCCTCCTGCGACGGCCGGAAGCACGTCGCTGCAATAGGGCTCGGCGCTCGAAGGGCCACGCTTGTGTGCGGCAGACCGATGGGCGCTCCGCGCTCGTGCCCTCCTTCTCTTCTTGGAGGTAGTCATGGTTGGCCTGGTTGCGCTGTGGATGCCGATCATCGTATCGGCGATGTTCGTGTTCATCGCGCTGGCGATCATTCATTCGCTGCTGGGCTGGCACAAGGGCGACATGACCAACGTCCCCGGCGAGGCGAAGCTCATGGATACGCTGCGCGACCTGAACGTGCAGCCGGGGGACTATCGCTTCCCCT